>NZ_JBAKHL010000082.1:0-27549 GCF_036902715.1 Micromonospora sp. CPCC 205546 | reverse complement strand
CGGCGGGCGAGTGGGGGAGCGGGAAGGATGGGTGGGTGGGGAGGATGGATGGGTGGGTGGGTGGGTGGGTGACGAGCGGGTGTGGGGCGAGCAATTGGGTGTCGTCGTACTGCCGAGCGGGGCGCGGGTGCGGGGGCGGCGGATCGCGGACGCGGCGTCGCCCGCCGACTTCGCCCTGCTGCTGGCGCCCGGGCCGGTGCCCGCCTGGCCGCACCGGCGGATCCGGTGGCCCGACTTCTGGGTCCCGGTCGACCGGGCGGACGCGATCGACGCGCTGAGCGAGGCACTGCGCCGCGCTCACGCCGGCGAGCGGGTGGAGGTGGCCTGCCGGGGCGGCACCGGACGCACGGGCACGGCACTGGCCGCGCTGGCGATCCTCGACGGGCTGCCGCCTGAGCGGGCGGTGGACTGGGTGCGCGCCGCCTACCGGCCGCGCGCCGTGGAGACGCCCTGGCAGCGTCGCTGGCTGCACCGCCTCACCTGACGCCCCGTCACCTCGCCGCCGCCCGACCCCGCCTGGAGCGCTCTGCTCGCCGCTTCGCTGCCCGTCCGGCTCGGCGGCTCAGCGGGCCACGTACTCGCGCAGGTGCCGTGCGGTCAGCGTGTCGCCGTGGGCGACCAGCTCGGCCGGCGTGCCGGTGAAGACGATCCGGCCACCGTCGTGCCCCGCCCCCGGCCCGAGGTCGATCAGCCAGTCGGCGTGCGCCATCACCGCCTGGTGGTGCTCGATGACCACGACGGTGTTGCCGGCGTCGACCAGCCGGTCCAGCAGGGCGAGCAACTGGTCCACGTCGGCCAGGTGCAGCCCGGTGGTCGGCTCGTCCAGCACGTAGGTGCTCCCGCTGTCGGCCATCCGGATGGCCAGCTTGAGACGCTGCCGCTCACCGCCGGAGAGCGTGTTGAGCGGCTGACCCAGGGTCAGGTAGCCGAGCCCGACGTCGACCAGCCGGTCCAGGATCGCCCGGGCGGGGCCGCCGGGGAAGAAGTCCCGGGCCTGCGTGGCGGGCATCGCGAGCACCTCGCTGATGTTCCTGCCCCGCAGCCGGTAGGTGAGCACCTCGTCGGTGAAGCGCCGGCCCTCGCACCGCTCGCAGATCGAGGCGACACCGGCCATCATCGCCAGGTCGGTGTAGACGAGGCCGAGGCCCTTGCAGGTCGGGCAGGCGCCCTCGGAGTTGGCGCTGAACAGCGCGGCCTTGACGCCGTTGGCCTTGGCGAAGGCGGTGCGGATCGGGTCCAGCAGACCCGTGTAGGTGGCCGGGTTGCTGCGCCGGGAACCCCGGATCGGCGACTGGTCGACGACCACCACGCCGTCGCGGCGGTGCAGCGAGCCGTGGATCAGCGAGCTCTTGCCGGAGCCGGCCACCCCGGTCACCACGGTCAGCACCCCGAGCGGGATGTCGACGTCGACGCCACGCAGGTTGTGCAGGTCGGCGCCGCGGATCGGCAGCTGGCCGGACGGCCGGCGCACCTGTTCGCGCAGGCGTACCCGGTGGTCGAGGTGCCGGCCGGTGAGGGTGTCGGAGCGGCGCAGGCCCGCGACGTCGCCGGTGAAGCAGATCCGGCCGCCGGCCGCGCCGGCGCCGGGCCCGAGGTCGACCACGTGGTCGGCGATGGCGATCGTCTCGGGCTTGTGCTCCACGACCAGCACCGTGTTGCCCTTGTCGCGCAGGCGCAGCAGCAGGTCGTTCATGCGGGCGATGTCGTGCGGGTGCAGGCCGACGGTCGGTTCGTCGAAGACGTACGTGACGTCGGAGAGGCTGGAGCCGAGGTGCCGGACCATCTTCACCCGCTGCGCCTCGCCGCCGGAGAGCGTAGCGGACTCGCGGTCCAGGCTGAGGTAGCCCAGACCGATCTCGACCAGCGAGTCGAGCAGGTCACGTAGGTTGCCGACCAGCGGGGCGACCGACGGGTCGTCGATCGCGCGGACGAACCCGGCCAGGTCGCTGATCTGCATCGCCGCGCACTCGGCGATGTTGCGCCCGGCGATCCGGGAGGAGAGCGCCGCCGGGTTGAGCCGGGCGCCGCCGCAGTCGGCGCAGGTGGTGAAGGTGACCGCCCGGTCGACGAACGCGCGGATGTGCGCCTGCATCGACTCGCGGTCCTTGGCCAGGTAGAGCCGGCGCACCTTGACCGCCAGGCCCTCGTACGTCCAGTTGTTGCTGCCCACCTTGATCTTCGTGGACGGTTTGTGGAGGAAGTCCTGCCACTGCTGCGGCGTGTAGTCCTGCAGCTTCGTGTCCGGGTCGAACAGCCCGGAGCCGACGATGGTCTGCCAGTACCACGAGTCGACGGCGAAGTTGGGCACCTTGATCGCGCCGCCGTTGAGCGAGCGCTCGCGGTCGACCAGTTCGTCGACGTCGAGGTCGGAGACCCGCCCGAGGCCCTCGCAGGTCGGGCACATGCCCTCGGCCAGGTTGAAGCTGAACGCGCCCGCCCCGCCCACGTGCGGGGTGCCGAGCCGGCTGAAGACGATCCGCAGCATCGCGTACGCGTCGGTGGCGGTGCCGACGGTGGAGCGCGAGTTCGCGCCCATCCGCTCCTGGTCGACGACGATCGCCGCGCTCAGGTGGCGCAGCGAGTCGACGTCGGGGCGGCTCAGGTTCGACATGAACGACTGGAGGAAGGCGCTGTAGGTCTCGTTGATCAGGCGCTGGGACTCCGCGGCGATGGTCCCGAAGACGAGGGAGGACTTGCCGGAGCCGGAGACCCCGGTGAAGACGGTCAGCCGGCGCTTGGGGATGTCGACCGAGACGGAGGCGAGGTTGTTCTCCCGGGCGCCGCGTACCTCGATCATGTCGTGGCTGTCGGCGGCGGACCGTGCTGGCTGCTGCATGCGAACCCTTCGCGAGATCGTGGGCGGAGCTCTGCCCGAGCTACCTGTGCGGAGGCCAGGCCGCCTTCAATCGTCTCATTGAACCGCCCGTGTAGGGTTTCACGTCGCTGGGCTGCGACGACTGCCTCAGCGGCGCGGAAGAGTCTCAAACACCGTGGAGGCGGGTAGGGTGGCCCGGTGGTGGATTTGCGACGACCGGCCGGGCGGTGGCGGGGGGCTCAGGTCGCGGCGACCGCCGGCATCTCCGTCCAGCAGGTCCGCAACTACGTCGACCTCGGCGTGCTGCCGCCGGTCGAGCGCACCCCCGCCGGTTACCGCGTCTTCACGGCCGAGCACGTGCGGGCGCTGGCGGTGGTCCGGCGGATGGCCGAGGGGCACGGCTGGGCGCGTACCCGGGAGATCATGATCGCGGTGCACCGGGGCGACCTGGCGGCGGCGCTGGCGGCGCTCGACGCCGGCCACGCCGAGCTGGATCGCGAGCGGGCCGACATCCGGCGGGTGCTCGGTGCGTTCGAGACCGTGGTGACCAGCCCGGCCGCCGTCCTGCCGGCGCCCCGGCGCGGGGCCCGCATCGGCGAGGTCGCCGACCTGGTCGGCGTCCGCACCTCGCAGCTACGGCTGTGGGAGCAGCGCGGCCTGCTCCGGCCGGTCCGCGAGCGCGGCACCGGCTACCGGGTGTACGACGCGGCCGAGGTGCGCGCCGCGCAGGTCGTCGCGCTGCTGCGCCGGGGGGCGTACCCGTTCGACATCGTCGCGGCCGTGCTCGGCGAGATGCGCACCACGGGCAGCGCCCAGCGGGTCCACGCGGAGCTGGCCAGGCGGGAGCAGGAACTGCACCGGCGCAGCCTGCGACGGCTGCGCGCCTCGGCGGCGCTCCACGACTACCTGCGGGAGCGCGACGCGGCCCCGCCGGGGTGACTCAGTCGCAGCACCAGCACCGCTCCGGTCAGCGGGAGGCGGGCTGGGCGACCCACCCGTCCTGCGGGTCACCCCCGGGCGGGGCGAAGAAGGTGTCGGCGGCGCGCAGCGCGGCGGCGTCGCGAAGCACGTCGCCGGGCCGGTTTGCCTGGCCGAGCAGCGCGCCGCCCCATCGCATGCCGAGGTATTCGGCGCTGCGCCGCAGGGTGGTCACCAGCGGGTCCGCCGTGGCCGGGTCCTCGTCGTTGAGGGCGCTGACCGCCCACATCCGGCGGCCGCGCATGCGCTGCCGGAAGTCGACGCCGGGCACCCGCAGCCAGCCCGACCAGTGGTCGAGGTAGAGCTTGGTGGCGGCGCTGACGCTGTACCAGTAGAGCGGCGAGGCGATCACCAGGTCGGTCGCGGCGAGCGTCTCGGTCAGCAGCAGCGCCTCGTTGCCGGTCGGCGGCACGTAGCGCTGCTCGTCGTGCCGGATGTCCCGGAAGGGCGCCAGGGGGTGGTCGGCCAGGTGGAGCCAGCGCTGCTCGACGCCGGCCGGCAGCGCGGCCGCGGCGCGCCGGGCCAGGAGTTCGGTGTTGCCGCCGGAACGTGAGCTGCCGAGGAGGAAGAGGAAACGCATGACGGCACCGTCCATGTCCGACCGAGGAGAGTGCCCATGACGGTATCCGAGTGGACGCCCCTGCCGGCGGCGTGCCGACCGCTGCCGATTTCGTGCCGACCGCTGCCGGCGGCGCGCCGGTAGCGGCCGATTTCGTGCCGACCGGTCAGAGCGTCACGGCTGCCAGCACCAGCAGGGCGCACGCCGTCTCGACCAGCCCCACCCGCTTCGGCGTGACCCGGCGCCCGGCGAGCAGCACCGCCCGGGCGAGCAGCACGGCGAAGACCACGGCGACGGGCACCGGCGCCCAGAGCGCCGCGGCGACCGCGGCGACGGCGTGGTAGATCCACGCCCACCGGTAGCGGACGCTGTCGCGCTCACGGATCATCGTCTTGACGTGCAGGACGGTGCCGACCAGGTAGCCCAGCGCCACGGCCGTCACCCCGGCCACGCTGGTCCACGGCATTCCGGCGACCGTGGCGACGACGAGACCGAGCAGACCGCACTGCAGCACGAAGGCGAGATCGTTGACGAATGCCCGGTCCCGACGCCGGCGCGCGTAGCCGGCGTTGACGGCGGCGAGGAGCGCGAAGAACGGGGCGTAGGCGAGCGTCGCGGGCCGGGCCACCAGCACCGGCGCGGCGAGCGCGACCGTGGCGAGGCCGTACCCGACGAGCTGCGGTCGCACCCGGCGGAACCTGCCGGTCTTGACCGCCTGCAACCCGAAGTACGACAGCGGGAACCCGGCGAGCACGGCCCCGAGCAGGGGCAGGTGCAGCGGGTGCGCGCCGGTGACGGTCGACGCCGCCAGGACGGGCAGCAGGAGCATCGCCCACGCTCCGTGCTGCGGCGGCATCCACCCCGGCGACCGGCCCCGGCCCGGCGCGCGACCGGGAGCGTCCGCCGTGGGCCGCCCGGCCGGGCCGACGACCGGGCGACGACGGTGGGCCGGGACGGTGGTCACGACCGGGGTGTCACGGTGAGCAGGACGGCGGCGTCCGTGACGGCGTGCAGCGCGTGCCGCACCGGCGGAATGACCACGAGGTCGCCGGCCTCGCCCTCCCACGAGTCGTCCCCGGCCACCAGGCGCACCCGCCCCGCGAGCACCTGCAACGTCGCCTCGCCCGGGCTGTCGTGCTCGTCGAGGGACCGGCCGCCCCGCAGGGCGAGCAGGGTCTGCCGGAGCCGATGGTCCCGGCCCGGGTGCAGGGAACGGGCGCTGCGTCCGCTGGCGGCCTCCTGCGCGGCGGCGAGCTGCTCGTCGGCGAGGCGGGTCAGCGAGAGGGCTTCCATGGTCGTCCCTTCGTCGTGTCCTCCGGACGGGGAGGCGGGGCGCCGGTGCGGCGGTGTCCGTCTCGAAACCGGAAGATCGGGTACCTCTTTCAGTTCCCAGCTTCCGTCGCGCTCATGCGCGGCGGCAGGGCCGATGGTCCCGAAGTGGCGGTGACCCGCGCGGCCGCCGGCGGGATGACGCGTCCGTCTCCGGTTCCTGCGCCCCGGGAGCCTGCGGAACCCGGCCCGTACCCCGAACCGGGCCGACTAGGGTGCGGGGCATGAACGTTCGGCTGCTGGCGGCCACGGCGACCGCCGTCCTCCTCGGCGCCGGCGCGCCCGTCCCCGCTGCGGCCGGTCCCGCCGGTCGCGCCATCGCCGTGCCGTCCGCCTCCGTGCCGTCCGCCTCCGTGCCGCCGGTCTCCGCCTCCGTGCCGCCCGCCTCCGTGCCGTCCGGGTCCGTGCCCGGCGCGGTCGCGCCCGGATCCGGGGCCGTGCCGCCCGCACCCTGCCCGAGGGCGCCCGCGCCCCGGGTGTCCCGGCCGCCCCGTCCGTCGCCGCCGCCGGCCGTGCCGCAGGAGCGGGCCGTCGGCGGCGCGGCGCTGGACACGGCCGGGCTGGTCGTCCCGGCGGGCGTCGCGCGTCCGCCCGCGGTCACCGCGACCTCGTGGCTGGTCGCCGACCTGGACACCGGTGAGGTGTTGGGCGGTTGCGGCCCGCACGAGTACGGCACCCCGGCCAGCGTGCAGAAACTGCTGCTGGCCGCCACCATGCTGCCCCGGCTCGACCCGCAGCAGGTCGTCACCGTCACCGACGAGGACATGGACATCGAACCGGGTTCCTCGGCCGTCGGGCTGGTCGCCGGCGGACGGTACCGGATCGAGACGGTCTGGCTCGGGCTGCTGCTGCAGTCCGGCAACGAGGCGGCCAACGTGCTGGCCCGCCTCGGCGGCGGAGCGGACGGGATGGCCGGCGGCGTGCGGGCGATGAACGAGGAGGCGCACCGCCTCGGCGCCCTGCAGACCCACGCCGTGACCCCGTCCGGCCTCGACGGGCGGGGCCAGTTCACCAGCGCGTACGACCTGGCGCTGATCGCCCGGGCCTGCTTCGCCGACCCGACGTTCCGGCGGTACGCGCTGACCGAGACGCACCGCATCCCCGCCCAGCCGGCGCAGCGGACCAAGGGCTTCGAGATCCAGAACGAGAACCAGCTCGTCCACCGCTATCCGGGCGCGCTCGGCGGCAAGACCGGCTTCACCGACCTGGCCCGGCACACCTACGTCGGGGCGGCCCAGCGCGACGGGCGGCGGCTGGTGGCCACGCTGCTCGGCGCCGAGCCGCAGCCCGCGCGGGGCTGGGAGCAGGGGGCCGCCCTGCTCGACTGGGGTTTCTCACTGCCCCGGGGCTCCGCCGTCGGCCGGCTGGTCGAGCCGGGGGAGCTGACCGCCTCGGCGGCCGCCCCGCCGCCCGTGCTCGCCGCCACCGGTGACCCGCGCCCGGCCGCGGCCAGCGGCCCGCTCGAGGACGGCCTGGTCGCGCGCTGGCCCGTGGCCGCGTCCGTGGCGTCGGCGGTCGCGCTGCTGGGCGCGGTGCTGCTCTGGCGCCGACGAGCCGGGCGCCGCCGGTGAGGAAGGCTCCTTCCACGCCCCGGTGAGCGGGGCGGATCGACAAGCGACGACGGGATACATAGACTCCGGTCTTTCTGGCGCCACGAGTCCAGGGAGGATTCCCGTGTCGAGCGAACCCCGACCGCACCCCGTCCCGCCGTCGCTGGCGGCACGCCGTCGACCGGCCCGTACGCTGTCCCGCCTCGCCGGGGTGGCCCTGGTCGCGGGGGCACTGGTCACCGGCGGCGGCACCGCCGCGGCCGCCGCGCCCGGCGGTTCACCGGCCGACGCCTCCGCCGCCCGGGTGACGCCCGGCCCGTGCGCCTACACCCAGACGCCCGAGGACCCGGCGGCCCGGCCGGTTCCGCTGCCGCCCGATCCGCGGCGCACCCCCGACCGGGGCACCGTGCGGGTCACGCTGCGGACCAACCAGGGACCGATCGGGCTGACCCTCGACCGGGAGGCGGCCCCCTGCACCGTGCAGAGCTTCCTGCACCTGGTGCGCCACCGCTTCTACGACCGGACCTCGTGCCACCGACTCACCGCGTACCCGACGTTGCGGGTGCTCCAGTGCGGCGACCCGTCCGGCACCGGCTCCGGCGGTCCCGGCTACCGCTACGCCGACGAGCTGCCCACCGACCTGCCGCCGGCGCCGACAGACCCGACCGGGGTGCGCCGGCTCTACGCGCGCGGCACCCTCGCCATGGCCAACGCGGGCCCCGACACCAACGGCAGCCAGTTCTTCCTGGTCCAGTCGGACTCGGCGCTGCGCCCCAACTACACGGTCTTCGGCACGATCGACGCCGCCGGCCTGGCCACCCTCGACCGGATCGCCGCCGGCGGCATCGCCCCCACCGTCGAGGACCCCGCCCCGGTCGACGGCGCGCCCGCCCTGCCGGTCGACATCCGGCGCGCGGTGCGGCACCACCACCATCACCGCTGAGCCGGCGAACCGCCGGTGGCCCCCCCCGCGGGGGGCGTCGTTCCGGACCCTCCGGTGCGGCCCCGGGCGGCGGGACGCCGGCGAGCCGCGCCGGAACCTCCGGGGCCGACCCGGCCGGTGCGGGGCGGCGGCCGGCCGGAACTTCCGGAACGCTACCGGGAGCACTGCCGGTGTGCGATAGCCCTCACGGCCGGCGCGGCGGTGCCGTGCTGTCCCGGACGACCAGGTTGGTGGCGAGTTCCACCCGGGGGGAGTCGACGCCCTCGCCCTGGGCCAGCCGCAGCACGGTACGGGCGGCCAGCCGACCCATCTCCACCAGCGGCTGACGGACGGTGGTCAGCGGCGGTGAGGCCCAGCGGGCCTCGGGCAGGTCGTCGAAGCCCACGACGCTGACGTCGTCGGGGATCCGCAGCCCCCGCCGCCGCAGGGCCTCGTAGACGCCGAAGGCCATCTGGTCGCTGGCGGCGAAGATGGCCGTCGGCGGCTCGTCGAGATCGAGCAGCGCCGTCCCGGCGGCGAAGCCGGAGGCGTGGTAGAAGTCCCCGGGACGCACCAGCCGGTCGTCCACCGGGACCCCGGCGGCCTCCAGCCCGGCGCGGTGCCCGTCGAGGCGGGCCCGGCTGCACAGCAGGTGCGTGGGCCCGGCGACGAAGCCGATCCGCCGGTGCCCGAGCGACAACAGGTGCTCGGTGGCGGCGAGCCCGCCCGCCCAGTTGGTGGCCCCGACGGTGGGCACGTCCGTGGCGGGCACGCCGGCCGGGTCGACGACGACCACGGGCACGTTGAGCCGGCGCAGCTGCGCGTGCAGCGGCGGGCTCAGGTGCGAGGTCACGAAGATGACGCCGTCGGTGGCGCGGGCCCGCAGGTTCTGCAGCCACTGCCGGGCGGCGGTCGACTGGCGGTGGATCGCGGAGACCACCGTGCCGACGCCCGCGCCGTGCCCGACGTCCTCGACCCCGCGGATGATCTCCACCGCCCAGGGGCTGTCCAGGTCGTTGAAGACCAGGTCGAGAAGGCCGGCGCGGCTGACCGTGCGGCTGCCGCGGCGCTGGTAGCCGTGGTGGCGCAGCAGCTCCTCGACGCGCTCGCGGGTGTCGGGGGCGACGTCCGAGCGCCCGTTGAGCACCCGCGACACGGTCGGCACCGAGACCCCGGCCTCCCGCGCGATGGCGGTGATGGTGATCCTGCGCCCGTCGTCGCCGTCCACCCGCGTCTCCTTCACCGGTCGGAAGGCCGACCGTACCCGTCACCACCGGAAAACGTCCGGAACGGCGGGGCCGCTCCACCGGCCCATCTTGCCCCACGATCGGGGGTTGACGACACGGCAGGTCGGTTCTAGCGTTCGGACGAGTTACGGAAGTATTCCGGAAACTTGTCGGACACCTTTCGGTCGTCGCGCCGGCGGCGACGTCCCCCACCACACCCCCACCACGAGAGGTCGATCATGACTGTACGCACGCGGCTCGCCCGCGTCGTGGCGCTCGGCGCCGCCCTGGCGCTGGCGCTGCCACTGACCGCCTGTGGCGACGGTGACCCGGCCGCCGGTCAGGACGAGATCCGCATCCTGGTGTACGGCGACGCCACCAACAAGGTCGAGAAGCAGCTCGTCGACACGTTCAACAAGACGTCGAAGGTCAAGGCGGTGCTGGACACCATCCCCGGCGCCGACTACCAGACCAAGCTCCAGACGATCATCAACACCAAGCAGGCGCCTGACGTCTTCTTCAACTGGGGTGGCGGCAGCATCACTCCGTTCGTCAAGGCCGACCTGCTGCTGCCGCTCGACGACATGATCGCCAAGGACCCGGGGCTGAAGGCCAACTTCCTGCCCTCGGTCTTCAACACCGCCGTGGTCGACGGCAAGGCGTACGGGGTGCCGATGCGCGGCACCCAGCCGGTGCTGCTGTTCCACAACAAGAAGGTCCTCGCCGACGCCGGCATCACCCCGCCGAGGACGTGGGACGACCTGCTGACGGCCGTGAAGACCCTCAAGGGCAAGGGCATCACCCCGATCGCCCTCGGCGGCGGCGACCAGTGGCCCACCCAGATGTGGTATCAGTACCTCTACGACCGGGTGGCCGGCCCCGAGCTGTTCGCCAAGGCGCTCGGCGGCGACAAGGGCGCCTGGGAGAGTCCGGAGAGCCGCCGCGCCCTGGAGCTGCTGCGGCAGCTGACCGACGCCGGCGCGTTCGGCACCAACTTCGACTCGGTCAAGTTCACCGACGGCGGCTCGCCCACACTGCTGTCCAGCGGCAAGGCCGGCTTCGAGCTGATGGGCTCCTGGAACTACTCGACCCACCACGACGCCAACCCGACCTTCGCCGCCGAGGGCCTCGGCTGGAGCGCCTTCCCGAGCGTGCCGGGGGGCAAGGGCGACCCGCGCAACGTGGTCGGCAACACCAACAACTTCTACTCCGTGCTGAAGAAGACCCGGCACCCGGAGGCGGTGGCGGAGTTCCTCAAGCTCCAGTACTCCGACGAGTTCGTCCAGGCACAGCTCGCCATCGGCAACCTGCCCACCACCACCAACACCGAGAAGTTCCTCGACGGCGCCACCAACCCCGACTACCTGAAGTACCAGTTCACCCTGGTCAAGGAGGCCCCGAGCTTCCAGCTCTCCTGGGACCAGGCGTACCCGCCGGCAGCGACCACGACCATCCACCAGGCCGTGCAGCAGTACTGCAACGGCCGGCTGGACGCCGCCGGCTTCATCAAGGCCATGCAGTCCCTGCAGGCGGGCTGAGCGCGGCCATGTCCACCACCACCCTCGCCGCCCGCAGCGTGCCGGAGCAGCGACGGGCCCGACGAAGCCCGGGCGGCCCCACCCTCAGCCGCCCGGGCTTCGCCTGGGCCCTGCCCGCGACCCTGTTCTTCGGGCTCTTCGCGCTCGCCCCGCTGGTTCTCGTGGTCGTGCTCAGCTTCACCAGCTGGGCGGGCCTCGGCTCGCCGGAGTTCGTCGGGCTGGACAACTGGCAGCGGCTGGCCCGCGACCCCGTCATGATCAACAGCCTGTGGCTGAGCGTCCTGCTCACCGCCCTCGGCGTGCTGGTGCAGACGCCGCTGAGCCTGCTGATCGGCGTGTGGGCGGCCGGCCCGCAGCGCAACCGGGCCGTGCTGTCCGCCATCTTCTTCCTCCCGCTGCTGCTGTCGGCGACCGCCGTGTCGGTGCTGTGGCGGGCGCTGCTCGACCCGAACTTCGGCGTGCCGGGACAGGCCCCGTGGCTGTTCGGCGACGGCAACCTCTTCGGCAGCCGCACGGGCGCCATCGCCGTGCTGGTCTTCGTCGGCAGCTGGCAGTTCATCCCGTTCCACGCGCTGATCTACCAGGGCGCGGCCCGTGCCGTACCGGCGGTGCTCTACCAGGCCGCCGAGGTCGACGGCGCCGGCCGGTGGGGACAGTTCCGCCACGTCACCCTGCCGCAGCTGCGCAACGCCATGATCACCTCGGTGGTGCTCATGGTCGTCGGCGGGCTCACCACGTTCGACACCGTGCTGATCCTCACCCAGGGCGGGCCGGGCACCGACACCACCATCACCGCCTACCACATGTACGAGCAGGCGTTCCGCAGCTTCGACTTCGGCGCCGGCGCGGCCATCGCCCTGCTGCTCGTCGTCGTCGCCACCGTCATCTCGCTGATCGTGGTCCGGGTCTCCGGCTACGACCGGATGCGCTCCACGATGGAGGGACTGTGAAGCGGCACCGTCCGAACTGGCTGGCCGGGATGGGCGCCGTGGCCTGGCTGCTCCTGGTCGGCCTGCCGATCTACGTCATGCTGGCGATCACCGTGCAGACCCGCGAGGGGTACGGCCGCAACGGCCCCATCGCCCTGCCCGACACCTTCACGCTGGACAACTACACCGGCGCCTTCGACGAGGGCTTCGGCCGCTACCTGTTCAACACCCTGGTGGTGACGGCGAGCGTGGTGGCCATCGTGCTGCTGCTCGTGCCGCCGCTGGCGTACGCCATCGTGCGCAGCCGCAGCCGGCTCACCTCCGGGGTGTTCCGGCTGTTCCTGCTGGGCCTGGCGATCCCGGCGCAGGCGGTCATCGTGCCGATCTTCTACCTGATCAGCAAGGCGGGGCTCTACGACAACCTCGTCGGCGTCATCCTGCCCACCGCCGCCTTCTCGCTGCCGGTGTGCGCGCTGATCCTCAGCGGCGTCATGCGCGACATCACCGGCGACCTCTACGAGGCGATGGCCATCGACGGCGCCAGCCCCGCGCGGGTCTTCGCGCAGCTGGTGCTGCCGCTGTCGCGCGGCGGGATCGCCACCATCGCGGTCTTCTCCGCCCTGCAGGCGTGGAACGGCTTCCTGTTCCCGCTGATCCTCACCCAGTCCGACTCCACCAAGGTGATCACCCTCGGCCTCTACAACTTCCAGACGCAGTACGGGATCAACATCCCCGGCCTGCTCGCCGCGGTCGTGCTGTCGATGGTGCCCGTCCTGCTCGTCTATCTGTTCGCCCGGCGGGCCCTGGTGCAGGGGCTGATGGGCGTCGGAGGAAAGTGACCGACAACGTGACCCTCGACATCGCCCCCGGCACCGCCGTCTGGACCGACCCGACCCTCGACCTCGCGACCCGCGTCGACGCCCTGGTCGCCGCGATGACCCTGCCGGAGAAGGTGGCCCAGCTCTACGGGGTCTGGGTCGGCGCGGCCGCCGACGGGGGAGAGGTCGCGCCGTACCAGCACGAGATGGAGGAGCCGGTCGACCTGGCGACCCTGTTGGACGTCGGCCTCGGCCAGCTCACCCGCCCGTTCGGCACCGCGCCGGTCGACCCCGCGCTCGGCGCGCTGTCGCTGCTGCGGACCCAGCAGCGCATCGCCGCCGCGAACCGGTTCGGCATCCCGGCGATGGCGCACGAGGAGTGCCTGGCCGGCTTCGCCGCCTGGGGCGCCACCGCGTACCCGGTGCCGCTGTCCTGGGGCGCCACCTTCGACCCCGAGCTGATCGGGCGGATGGCCGCCGCCATCGGCGCCGACCTGCGCCGCGTCGGCGTGCACCAGGGGCTCGCGCCGGTGCTCGACGTGGTGCGCGACGCGCGCTGGGGGCGGGTCGAGGAGACGATCGGCGAGGACCCCTACATGGTGGGCACCATCGCCACCGCGTACGTGCGGGGGCTGGAGTCCGCCGGCGTGGTGGCCACCCTGAAGCACTTCGCCGGCTACTCCGCCTCCCGGGGCGGGCGCAACCTGGCGCCGGTGGCGATGGGCCCGCGCGAGCGCGCCGACGTGATCCTCCCGCCGTTCGAGATGGCGGTACGCGAGGGCGGCGCGCGCTCGGTGATGCACGCCTACACCGACACCGACGGGATGCCCTCGGCGGCCGACGAGCAACTGCTGACCGGTCTGCTCCGCGACGCCTGGGGCTTCCCGGGCACCGTGGTGGCCGACTACTTCGGCATCGCCTTCCTGCACACCCTGCACGGGGTGGCCGGCAGCTCGGCCGAGGCGGCGGCCGAGGCCCTGGCCGCCGGCGTGGACGTCGAGCTGCCGACGGTGAAGACGTTCGGCGAGCCGCTGCGCGAGGCGCTGGCGGCCGGCGTGGTGCCGGAGGCGCTGATCGACCGGGCGGTCCGCCGGGTGCTGACGCAGAAGGCGCAGCTCGGCCTCCTCGACGCCGACTGGAGCCCGGTGCCGGCCGCGCTGGCCGGCGCCGACCTGTCCGACCCGGACGCGCTGCGCGGCACCGTCGACCTGGACCCGCCGGCCAACCGGGCGCTGGCCCGCGAGGTCGCCGAGCGTGCCGTGGTGCTGCTGGCCAACGACGGCATCCTGCCGCTCGACCGGCCGGCGCGCATCGCGCTGGTCGGGCCGCAGGCGGAGAACCCCACGGCGGTGCTCGGCTGCTACTCGTTCCCCGCCCACGTCGGCTCCCGGCACCCGGAGGTGCCCGTCGGCATCGAGCTGCCCACCCTGGCGGCGGCGCTGCGCGCCGAGTTCGCGGGCAGCGCCGTGGTCACCGTGCCCGGCGTCTCCGTCGACGGCGACGACACCGCCGGGGTGCCGGCGGCGGTCGAGGCGGCGCGGGGCGCGGACGTGGTGATCGCCGCGCTCGGCGACCGGGCGGGACTGTTCGGGCGGGGCACCAGCGGCGAGGGCTGCGACGCCGAGTCGCTGGCGCTGCCCGGGGCGCAGCAGCACCTGCTCGACGCGCTGCTGGACACGGGTACGCCCGTGGTGGTGACGCTGCTCGCCGGGCGCCCCTACGCGCTGGGCCGGGCGGTGGGCGAGGCGGCGGCGATCGTGCAGTCGTTCTTCCCGGGGGAGGAGGGCACCCCGGCCATCGCCGGCGTGCTCGCCGGCCGGGTCACCCCGCAGGGGCGGCTGCCGGTCAGCGTGCCCCGGGGGCCGGGCGCGCAGCCGACCACCTATCTGTCGGCGCGGCTGGGCCAGGCCAGCGACGTCTCCAACGTCGACCCGACGCCGGCGTACGGCTTCGGGCACGGTCTCGGCTACACCACGTTCGGCTGGTCGGACCTGGTGCTCGACGAGCCGGTCGCGGCGACCGACGGGGAGCTGCGGCTGCACTTCACGCTGCGCAACACCGGCTCCCGGTCAGGCAGCGAGGTGGTGCAGGTGTACGCGCACGACCCGGTGGCCTCGGTGGTCCAGCCCGTGCAGCGGCTGGTCGGCTACCTGCGCGTGCCGCTGGAGGCGGGCGCGGCGTGCCGGATCGACCTGGCGGTGCCGGCCGACCTGTTCTCGTTCACCGGGCGCGACGGGCGGCGCGTCGTCGAGCCGGGCGAGCTGGAGCTGCGGCTGGCGGCGTCCAGCACCGACCACCGGCTCGTGGCGGCGGTCGCGCTGCGCGGTCCGGCCCGGCAGGTCGACCACACCCGGCGGCTGCATCCCCGCTTCGCCGTCACGCCGTCGGCCGGCTGAGCGGTGGCCCTCACCGACCTGCCTGAGGAGCAGTTGCGGGCGTACCGGGGTCAGGTGGCGGAGCCGGCGGACTTCGACCGGTTCTGGGCGGACACGATCGCCGAGTCGCGGGAGTGCGGCTGGCCGGCGCGCGCCGAGCCGGTGCCCACCGGGCTGGCCACGATCGACGTGCACGACGTGACCTTCCCCGGCTTCGCCGGGCAGCCGGTGCGGGCCTGGCTGCGGCTGCCGCGTGACGCCGAGGCGCCCCTGCCCACCGTCGTGCAGTACGCCGGCTACGGCGGCGGCCGGGGCCACCCCCTGGAGAACCTGCTCTGGGCCTCGGCCGGCTTCGCGCACCTGCAGATGGACACCCGGGGGCAGGGGGCGGGCTGGGCCCGGGGCGACACCCCGGATCCGGCCGCCGCCGGCCCCGAGGCGCCCGGCGTGCTCACCCGGGGGGTGACGGACCCCCGCACGTACTACTACCGGCGGTTCCTCACCGACGCGGTGCGGGCGGTGGACGCGGCCCGGGCCCTGCCGGCGGTCGATCCGGCGCGGGTCGCGGTCCTCGGGCACAGCCAGGGCGGCGCGGCGGCCCTCGCGGCCGCCGCGCTGACGTCCGACCTGCGGGCCGTCGTGGCCGGCGTGCCGTTCCTGTGCGACGTCCCGCGCGCGATCGCGGTCACCGACGCGCGCCCCTACCGGGAGATCCGCGACTACCTGGCCGTCCACCGGCACGCCGAGGACCGGGTGCTGAGCACCCTGGCCTACGTCGACGGGGTGAACTTCGCCCGCCGGTGTCACCTGCCGGCCCGCTTCTCCGTCGCGCTGATGGACGAGATCGTGCCGCCGTCGACCGTCTTCGCGGCCGTCAACGCCTGTCCGGGGCCGACGGAGCTGTCGGTCTGGCGGTACAACGGCCACGAGGCCGGCGGAATCGACGACGACGAGGAAGCCGTGCGCTTCCTGCGCGTACACCTGTCGCCGGACCGGGCGCCCGACGGCCCGTGGCCTGGTAGACAGGGTGCGTGAGGTCCGTCCGCTTCCGCCGGCGAACCCCGCGCGTCACGGCCACCCGCGGGCGGGCCGTCGCGGCGGCGCTCGTGGTCGTGGCCCTCGCGCCCGGTTGCACCCGGCCCGCGCCGTCGCCGTCACCACCCGCCGCGCCACGCCCGTCCGCCCCGGCGACGCCACCACCGTCCGCCCCGGCGACGCCCGCGACGAAGACGTCGGCGCCGCCCCGCGCGGCGTCACCGGCGCCGCGCGGGCCGGGCCTCGTCGTGCTCACCGACGTCGACCCGCGCATCCGCACCGACATCCGGTACGCGGGCGCGCACAACTTCGTCGGGCGACCGGTCGCCGGCTACGCCGAACCGCTCTGCCTGCTCACCCGCCGGGCCGCCGAGGCGCTGCGCCGGGTGCAGGACGCCGCCCTGGCCCGGGGCCGCAGCCTGAAGGTGTACGACTGCTACCGCCCCCGCCGGGCCGCCGACGACTTCGTCGAGTGGGCCAGGCAGCCCGGCGAGCAGCGGATGAAGGCCGAGTTCTATCCCCGGGTGGCCAAGTCCGAGCTGTTCGACGAGGGCTACATCGGCGCGCCCACCGCGCACAGCCGGGGCAGCACCGTCGACCTGACCCTGGTCGACGTGCCGACGGCCACCCAGCCCCCGTACGCCCCGGGCCAGCCCCTGGTCTCCTGCACCGCCCCCCGGGGCCAGCGGTTCGCCGACGACGGCGTCGACATGGGCACCGGCTTCGACTGCTTCGACCCGCTCGCGCACACCGACTCGCCGCGGGTCACCGGCGCGGCCCGGGACAACCGGCGGCTGCTGCGGCAGCTCATGGCCGACGGCGGATTCGTCAACTACGACCGCGAGTGGTGGCACTACCGCTACCGCGACGAACCCTGGCCCGAGACGTACTTCGACCTGCCGGTGGCCCGATCCTCGGCCGGGCCGGTGGGCGGCTGACGTCGCCGTGCCGGCCAGGGGCCGTCCCGCTCACTTGAAGGCGGCGTGGCCCGTCAGCACCTGTCCGATGATCAGCTGGTGCACCTCGGAGGTGCCCTCGTAGGTGAGCACGGACTCGAGGTTGGCCGAGTGCCGGATGACCGGGTAGTCGAGGGTGATCCCGGCCGCGCCGAGGATGGCGCGGCACTCGCGGGCGATGGCGATGGACTCCCGCACGCTGTTGAGCTTGCCGAGGCTGATCTGCCGGTGGTCGAGCGTGCCGGCGTCCTTCATGGCGCCGATCTGCAACGCCAGCAGCATTCCCTTGCCCAGCTCCAGCCCCATGTCGGCGAGCTTGAGCTGGGTGGCCTGGTACGCGGCGAGCGGCTTGTCGAAGATCTGCCGGCTGCGGGCGTACGCCACCGTCGTCTCCAGGCAGTCGTGGGCCGCGCCCAGCGCCCCGAAGACGATGCCGAAGCGGGCCTCGTTGAGGCACGACAGCGGCCCGGACAGGCCGGCGGCCTCCGGCAGCATCGCGTCGGCGGGCAGCCGCACGTCGTCGAGGACGAGTTCCGAGGTCACCGAGGCGCGCAGGGAGAGCTTGCGGGTGATCTCCGGGGCGGTGAAGCCGGGGGTGCCGGCCGGGACGAGGAAGCCGCGTACGCCCTCGTCGGTGCGCGCCCACACCACGGCGACATCCGCGACGGAGCCGTTGGTGATCCACATCTTGGTGCCGTTGAGCACCCAGTCGTCCCCGTCGCGGCGGGCCCTGGTCCGCATGCCGGCCGGGTCGGAGCCGAAGTCCGGTTCGGTCAGGCCGAAGCAGCCGATCGCCTCGCCGGCGGCCATCCGGGGCAGCCACTGCTGCTTCTGCTCCTCGGAGCCGAATCGCCAGATGGCGTACATGGCGAGCGAGCCCTGCACGGAGACCAGGGAGCGCAGCCCCGAGTCGCCCGCCTCCAGCTCGAAGCAGGCCAGCCCGTACGCGACGGCGGAGGTGCCGGCGCAGCCGTAGCCCCGCAGGTGCATGCCGAGCACGCCGAGTTCCCCGAGTTCGCGGGCCAGGTCCCGGACGGGCAGCCGGCCCTCCTCGTACCAGGCGGCGATCTGCGGGCGGATCCGTCGGTCGACGAAACCACGTACGGCGGCCTGGAGGTCTCGGGTGTCGTCGTCGATCAGGGCGTCGACGCCGAAGTACGCGAGCGTGGGCACGGGGGCAGACAGGGTCACGGTTCGTTTCCTCCCAGGGCTTCCAGGTGCGTGATCACGCTACGCGCGACGGCGACGGCCATCGCGTCCAGCGCGTCGTGGGTCATCGCCGCCATGTGCGGGGTGGCGAAGACCCGCGGATGGTGCAGCAGCGGGTCGTCGGGGTGGGGCGGCTCGGGGGCGAAGACGTCCACCGCGTAGCCGCGGAGCCGTCCGGTGTCGAGGGCGGCCAGCACGGCCCTGCTGTCGACGACCCCGGCCCGCGCGGTGTTGACCAGCAGCGCGTCCGGCCGCATCCGGGTGAGCGTGGCGGCGTCGACGAGCCCGGTCGTCTGCGGGGTCTGGGGCACGTGCAGGCTCACCACGTCGGCCTCGCGCAGCAGGTCGTCCAGCGCGACGAGGCGTACCCCCGGGGGCGGGGCGGCCGTCGCCACGTCGTACCCGATGACGTTCATGCCCAGTCCCTGGGCGCGGGCCGCGACCCCCCGGCCGATCGCGCCGAGCCCGACCAGGCCCAGGGTGCGGCCGGCCAGCATGGTCCCGGTCAGCCCGGCCGCGACGACCCCGGACGGCAGCGACCGGCCGGCCGGGAAGGCGCCCCGGCTCAACGACGCGGTGGCCGACGGCGTCTGCCGGGCGAGGGTGAGCGCGGCCAGGATGACGAACTCGGCGACCGACTCGGCGTTGGCGCCGGGCGTGCTGACCACCCGGATGCCGAGACGGTCGGCCGCCGCGAGGTCGATGCCGTCGAGCCCCGCGCCGTGGCGGCCGACGACCCTGAGCCGCCGGCCGGCTTCGAGCATGCCGGCCGTCACCGGTGAGGAGCGCACCACGAGGGCGTCGGCGGTGGTCAACGGTCCGGCGGCGAGCGCCGCCGGGTCGGTGGCGTGGGCGACGTGCACCTCGCCCGCCGCCCGCAGCAGCTCCATCCCGGCGGCGGCGATCGGCTCGGTGAGCAGGATCTTCGGTGTCATGGTGTCCTCACCAGCCGGTGTAACAGGTCACCGGCACGGAGTAGAAGTCGCGCGCGTAGCCGCCCTGCTCCCGGGGACCGTGGTTGGAGGCGCCGGTGCCGCCGAAGGGCAGGTGCAGTTCGGTGCCGGCGGTGGGCAGGTTGACCGAGACGACGCCGGCGCGGGCGTCGCGCTTGAAGCGTTCCGCCGCGGACAGCGAGGTGGTCACGATGCCGGCGGAGAGCCCGTAGTCGGTGTCGCCGGCGACGCTGATCGCCTCGTCGAGGTCGCCCACCCTGATCACGCAGGAGACCGGGCCGAAGATCTCCTCCCGGGCCAGCCGCATGTCGTTGCGCGCGTCGGCGAAGAGGGTGGGTCGCATGAACTGTCCCTCGTCGGGGCGGTGCGTCCCCCCGGCGACCACCCGCGCGCCCTCGTCGCGTCCGATCCGGACGTAGTCGAGGTTCTGGGCGAGCTGTTCGGGGCTCGCCACCGGGCCCAGGTCACTGAGAGGATCGAGCGGGTCGCCGACCCGCAGCGCGCCGGCCGCCGCGGCCAGCGCCTCGACGAACCGGTCGTGGATGCCCGCCTGCACGATGAGCCGGCTCGACGCGGTGCAGCGCTGGCCGCTGCTGAAGAAGCTCCCGTCGAGGGCGCAGCGCACCGCGACCTCGAGATCGGCGTCGTCGAGCACCACGAGGGGGTTCTTGCCACCCATCTCCAACTGGAACCGCTTGTTGCCGTGGGCGAGGCACTGCCGTGCCACGTGGCCGCCGGTGCCGGTGCCTCCGGTGAAGGAGACGCCGTCGACCCCGGTCGAGGTGAGCAGCTCCTCGCCGACCACCCGGCCGGCTCCCATGACAAGGTTGAACACGCCGGGCGGCAGCCCGGACCCGGCGATGATCCGGGCGAGCTCCCCGGCGGAGGCGGTGACCAGTTCGGCCGGCTTGAGGACGACCGCGTTGCCGTAGGCGAGCGCGGGCGCGACCTTCCAGGCCGGGATGGCCAGCGGGTAGTTCCACGGCGTGATGATCCCGACCACGCCCAGCGGTCGGCGCCGGACCTCGGCGTGCACGCCGGGGCGCGTGGACGAGTAGACCTCGCCCTGCGGCTGCAGCAGCTGGTGAGCGTAGTAGCGGAAGGTCTGACCGGCCCGGGTGACCTCCCCGCGCGCCTCGCTGAGCAGCTTGCCCTCCTCCCGCGACAGCAGGACCGCGAGTTCCTCGGTCCGTCGCAGGATCGTGGTGCCGATGTGGTCCAGGACGTCCATCCGGGACCCGACGGACTGCCTGGCCCAGCCGGGCTGCGCGCGGCGGGCGGCCTCGATCGCCGCGCGGGCGGTCTCCCGGTCGGCCACGGCGTACTCGCTGACGACCTCGCCGGGCCGCGCGGGGTTGCCGTTCGGCCGGCGGTCCCCGTCGACCCACTCGCCGTCGACGAGATTGAGATGGTGTGGCACGGTCGTGGTCACCGGCCACCGACCGCGGCGGCGAGGGGGCGGTCCAGCGGGCCGGGATCCTCCGGGAAGTGGCAGGCGACCTGGTGGCCGCTGCCGGCGGCGGAGGTCAGCACCGGTTCCTGCACCGCGCAGATCTCCTGCGCCTTCCAGCACCGGGTGCGGAAGCGGCATCCACTGGGCGGGCTGAGCGGGCTCGGCACGTCCCCGGTCAGGATGACGCGCTGGCGCTCGGTCTCGATCAGCGGATCGGGAATCGGCACCGCCGACAGCAGCGCCTTGGTGTAGGGGTGCTGCGGCCGGCGGTACATGTCCTCGCACTCGCCCACCTCGACGACGGTGCCGAGGTACATCACGGCGATGCGGTCGCAGAGGTGCCGTACGACGGCCAGGTCGTGGGCGATGAACATCATCGTCAGGCCCAGTTCCTCCTGCAGTTGCTCGAGCAGGTTGACGATCTGGGCCTGGACGGAGACGTCGAGCGCGGAGACCGGCTCGTCGGCGACGATGAAGTCCGGGTTGCTGACCAGCGCCCGCGCGATGCCCACCCGTTGCCGCTGGCCACCGGAGAACTCGTGCGGATAGCGCTCGTGCCACTGTTCGCTGAGCCCCACCATCTGCATGGTCTCGACCGCCTTGGCCCGCCGCCCGGCGGCGGAGAGGTCGGCGTGCACCAGCAGCGGCTCCTCGATGAGCTCGCCGATGGTCATCCGCGGGTTCAGCGACGCGTACGGGTCCTGGAAGATCATCTGCATCCGTCGGCGCATGGCCCGCATCGGACCGCGGCCCAGGGTGGTCAGCTCGGTGCCGTCGAAGGTCACCGTCCCGGCGGCGGGCTTGAGGAGCTGGAGGATGGCGCGTCCGGTCGTGGACTTGCCGCACCCGGACTCGCCCACCACCCCGATGATCTCGCCCCGCCGGACGTCGAGGTCCACTCCGGACACGGCGCGCAGGCGGGCCGGTCGCAGCTTGCCGCGCACGGGCACCTTGAAGTCGACCGCCAGGTCGCGTACCCGCAGCAGGGTGCGCTCGGCAGCGGTGACAGGGGATTCGGTCATCAGCTCTCCTCTGTCGAGAGATAGGGGTGCCGGTCCTCGGTGGAGAGCCAGCCGCCCTCGCTTTCGGGTCGCATGCCCCAGCAGCGGGTCAGCTGGCCCCGGTCCGGCGTCTCCCACGTCGTGATGAGGTCGGGCGCGCTGCCCTGGCAGGCCTCGCGGACGTGCGCGCAGCGGGGGGCGAACCGGCAGCCGGGCGGCATCTCCGACAGCTCCGGGGGTCGGCCGGCGATCGGACGCAGCTTGCCGCCGCGCACGAGGTCCAGCCGGGGCACCGACCCCAGCAGTCCCCAGGTGTAGGGCATCTGCGGGCGGTGGAACAGGTCGACCGTCTCGGCCCGCTCCACGATCTGCCCGGCGTACATCACGTTGACCCGTTCCGCCATGCCGGCCACCACGCCGAGGTCGTGGGTGATGAGCAGGAGTGCGGTGCGGGTCTCCCGGGCAAGCTCCCGCAGCAGCTCCAGGATCTGCGCCTGGATGGTGACGTCGAGGGCGGTGGTGATCTCGTCGGCGAGGATCAGGCGGGGTTGGCAGGAGAGCGCCATCGCGATCATCACGCGTTGCCGCATGCCGCCGGAGAGTTGGTGCGGATAGGAGCTCAGCCGGGTCTCGGCGGCCGGGATGCGCACCATCTCCAGCAGCTCGACGGCCCGCGCCCGTGCCGCCCTGCGGCTCAGTCCAAGGTGCAGCTCCAGGGTCTCGGTGAGCTGTTTCCCGACGGTCAGCACCGGGTTCAGCGAGGTCATCGGATCCTGGAAGATCATCGAGATGCCCTTGCCGCGCACGGCCCGCAGCTCGCGCGGGCGCAGACGCACCAGGTCCCTTCCTTCAAACAGGACCTGTCCGCCGGTCACCTGACCGGCCGGCGGCACGATCAGGCCCATGATGGACTGCGCGGTGGCCGACTTGCCGCAGCCGGACTCGCCCACCAGCGCCACTGTCTCGCCCGCGTCGACGGTGAAGGAGACCCCGTCGACGGCCGTCACCGAACCCCGTGCCGCACGGAATTCGGTACGCAGGTCCCGCACCTCCAACAAGGCCATCGAACCCACCCCGCAGTCTCTCGTCTCAACGTCGTCATTCGTCGACCAGGAGTGTTGCACAGACGATGTTCGTCGTCTAGGCTCCCGACAGCGACGAATACCGCCACTCAGCGAAGTTGGAGCAACGTTGGCATCCAAGGGCTCGATCGAAAAAGATCGCAGCATCATCCGGGAACTCGTCCAGGACCCGCGGCAGACGAACGTGGCGCTGGCCGCCAAGGTCGGACTGTCCGAGGGGTCGGTCAGACGACGGATGGAAAGGTTGGTCGCGGACGGGCAGCTACAGTTCGCCGCGATTCCCAGCGCCGCGTTCATGGGGCGCCCGGTGCACACACTCTTCGAGATCCAGAGTGCGCCGGGGAGCACCGAACAGCTCATCGACAAGCTCGCGGGCATGCCCGAGATCGCGTACGTCTACCACGTCACCGGGCAGTTCGACGTCATCGCCGTCGGCTACTTCGCCTCCAGCAACGCCATGCGCCGGTTCTGGACGGAGCGGCTGGGTCACCTCGACGGGGTGATGGAGAGCCGCTCGGTGATGGTGCTGCGGGTCGCCAAGCGTGCGCACGAATGGGCCCGCGACATCGCTGTCACCGGTGACGAGGAGCCCGCCTGGGGCAGCGGCTCGGATCCCGGCGCGCCCGGTTCTGAAGTCTGACCAGACCGAAAGAGGCAAGACATGCTGCGCATCACGCTGATCCGCCTTGTATCGGTTATTCCGGTCCTGCTCGGGATCTCGGTGATCTCGTTCCTGGTGATCCGCATGATCCCCGGCGACGTGATCAGCTCGATCATGGGGCAGGACTTCGGCGACCCCGCGATCGAGGCGGAGATGCGCCGCTACTTCGGGCTGGACATGCCCGTCTACGAGCAGTTCGTGAGGTGGCTGGGCGCCCTGCTGCAGGGCGACCTCGGCACCTCGATGCGCACCGGCCAACCGGTGCTCGAAGAGATCATGCAGCGCTTCCCGTCCACGTTGCTGCTGGCCGTCTCGGCGCTGCTGGTCTCGATGCTCATCTCGATCCCGCTGGGTGTGCTCAGCGCCACCAAGCGTAACGGCCTGCTCGACGCCAGCACCCGGGTCGCCTCACTGATCGGGCTGTCGCTGCCGAACTTCTGGCTCGGCATCCTGTTGGTGTACATCTTCTCGGTCTCGCTGGGCTGGCTGCCCTCGCAGGGCGCCGGGGAGGGTGAGGGCTTCCTGGGCAGCCTGAAGTACCTCATCCTCCCGTCGGTGACCCTCGGCGCCAGCCTCGCCGCGATCAGCATGCGGATGACCCGCTCGAGCATGCTGGAGGTGCTCAACCAGGACTACGTCCGCACCGCTCGCGCCAAGGGGTTGGGCGAGCGTGGGGTCATGGTCCGGCACGCCCTGCGCAACTCGTTGATCCCGGTGGTCACGGTGCTGGGCATCCAGGCCGGGGCGCTGCTGGGCGGCACGGTCATCGTGGAGCAGGTCTTCGCCTGGCCGGGGCTCGGCACCATGGTCATCCGCGGGATCAGCCAGCGCGACTACCCCGTCGTCCAGGGGACGCTGCTCTTCCTGGCCTTCTTCTACGTCGTGGTCAACCTTCTCGTCGACCTGCTCTACACCTACCTGGATCCGAGGTTGCGCAGTGGTCACTGAAGCCGTCCCCGGCCGCCGCCAACGCCGCGGCAAGCAGCAGGAAGACGCCTCCCGCAAGTCGGTCGGGCGCCGTGGCGGGCATCTGCTGAGGTTGGTCACACGGGACAAGGTCGGCCTGGTCGGCCTGGTCATCGTGCTGCTGATGATCGCGGCCGCCGCGTTCGCCCCCCTGATCGCCCCCTACGACCCGACCGCGATGTCCGACCAGCGGCTCGCCCCGCCCGGCGGCGACTTCCCGCTGGGCGCCGACGAGGCCGGACGCGACCTGCTCAGCCGGGCGCTCTACGGCGCACGCACCTCGCTGACGGTGAGCCTGATCGTGGTGACCTGCGCCGGGGCCGTCGGCGTCCTGCTGGGGCTGCTCGCCGGCTTCTACCGGGGCGTGCTCGACGCGATCATCACCCCGGCGACCGACATCATGTTCTCCTTCCCCACCCTGCTGCTGGCCCTCGCGGTCGTGGCGGCCCGGGGACCGGGCACGGAGAACCTCGTCCTTGCCCTGGTCATCGTCTTCATCCCCAGCTTCGCCCGGATCGTGCGTGGCACCGCGATGTCGGTGCGCCGGGAGCCGTACGTGGAGTCGGGCCAGGCGGTCGGGCTGAGCAACACCCGGCTCATCCTCAAGTACATCCTGCCCAACTCGATCGCCCCGATCGCCGTGCAGTTCACCACGAGCATCGCCTACGCGATCCTGATCGAGGCGTCCCTGGGCTACCTCGGGCTCGGTGTGCAGCCGCCCCAGCCGTCCTGGGGGTCGATGCTCTCCAACGGCAAGTCCTTCATGGAGATGTCGGTCTGGCCGTCGGTCGTACCGGGGGTCTGCATCATGATCGCCGTTCTCGGTTTCAACCTCCTGGGCGACACCCTTCGCGACGTTCTGGACCCGCGGCTGCGGGGCCGTTCCAGTCGCTGACCCCGCAAGGAGCACAACCGCGTGGAATCCATCGACGAGCACCTGGTCCGCCGCCTCACCGAGTTCTCCGCGGGGCAGCCGCTGCCCGAGGAGACCTCCCCGGGGGTCGACATCGACCCCGACCTGCTGGTGGACTACCTCGACGCCCAGATCCAGAGCCGTCACCTGGACCTCGCGCTGCGGTGGTTGCAGACCCAGCAGGAGGGCTTCTACACGATCGGGTCGAGCGGGCACGAGAGCAACGCGGCCGTCGCGCTGGCGCTGCGCCCGACCGATCCCGCCCTGCTGCACTACCGTTCCGGCGGCTTCTACGCCGCGCGGGCCGGTCAGGTCGCCGGCTCCACGCCGATCGCTGACGTGCTGCACTCGGCGGCGGCGTCGCGGCAGGATCCGATCTCCGGTGGGCGGCACAAGGTCTTCGGCCACCGGGAGCTGAACATCATCCCGCAGACGTCGACGATCGCCTCGCACCTGCCCCGGGCCATGGGCATGGCGTTCGCGCTCGACCGGGGTGTCTCCGACACCGGATACCCGGCCGACGCCGTGGTGGTGTGCAGCTTCGGCGACGCCTCGGCCAACCACTCCACGGCGGCCGGCGCCCTCAACGCGGTGGGCTACAGCGCCCACCAGGGCCTCCCGGTGCCGCTGCTGTTCGTCTGCGAGGACAACGGCATCGGGATCAGCACCCGGTCCCCGCAGGGCTGGGTCCGGCGGATGCTGTCGGCCCTGCCCGGCATCGACTACGCGCACGCCGACGGCACCGATCCCGCCGGTCTGCTCGCCACCGCGGCCGACGTGGCGCACCAGGTGCGTACCCGGCGCCGGCCCGCCGTGCTGCACCTGAGCACCGTGCGGTTCATGGGCCACGCCGGTTCCGACGCCGAGCTGGCCTACCGCACCCGCGCGGAGATCCTCGCCGACCACGCCCGCGACCCGATCCTGGCGACCGCGGCCCTGCTCGCGCGGCGCGGGATCCTCAGCCCGGCCGAGACCCTCACCCGTTACGAGCATTCCCGCAAGCAGGTGATGGAGCAGGCCCGGCTGATGCTGGGCCGGGTCGGGCGGCTGGACGACCCGGCGGCGGTCACCGCACCGTTGACCGCCCGCCGGGTGGAGCGGGTCGGCGCCGCCGCGCGGCGCGCCGGCGCCGGGCGGGACCGGGCGTTCGGCGGCAGGCCCCCCGAGACCCGCGGCCCGCTCACCCTGGCCCAGTCGATCAACGCCGCCCTGCACGACGCGCTGCTGACCTGGCCCCAGGCCCAGGTCTTCGGCGAGGACGTGGCGCGCAAGGGCGGCGTCTACGGCGTCACCAGGGGGCTTCGGAAGGTCTTCGGGGCCAGCCGGGTCTTCGACACCCTCCTCGACGAACAGACCATCCTCGGGGTGGCCCTCGGCGGAGCCCTGGCCGGCACGCTGCCGATCCCGGAGATCCAGTACCTGGCCTACCTGCACAACGCGGAGGACCAGTTGCGCGGCGAGGCCGCGTCGCTGCGCTTCTTCTCCAACGGGCAGTACTCCAACGGCATGGTGGTGCGCATCGCCGGCCTGGCCTACCAGAAGGGGTTCGGCGGGCACTTCCACAACGACAACTCGGTGGCGGTGCTGCGGGACATCCCCGGGCTGGCCTTCGCGGTCGCCTCGCACCCGGCCACCGCCCCCGCCCTGCTGCGCCAGTGTCTCGCCCTGGCCGAGCAGGAGGGGCGGGTCTGCGTCTTCCTGGAACCGATCGCGCTCTACCACCGCCGTGACCTGCACACCGACGGCGACGGCGGCTGGCTCGCCCCCTACCCGGAGCCGGCCGACTGGGCGGCGACGGAGAACCCGCTGGGCCAGGTGCGCACGGTGTGCGAGGGCACGGACCTGGCGATGGTCACCTTCGGCAACGGCGTCCCGATGAGCCTGCGGGTGGCCGGGACGCTGGCCCGGGAACGGCAGGTCAGCACCCGGGTCATCGACCTGCAGTGGCTGTCGCCGCTGCCGGCCGTGAGCCTGCGCGCCGCGCTCGCCGGGATCTCGCGGGTCCTCGTCGTCGACGAGAGCCGCGGCAGCGGTGGGGTCTCCGAGGCGGTGGTGGCCACGCTGGTCGACGGCGGCTTCACCGGCCGGATCTCCCGCGTCAACAGCGTCGACAGCTACGTCCCCCTGGGCCCGGCGGCCGACCAGGTGCTGCTGGGCGAGGACGACGTGCTGGCGGCGGCCCGCTCGTTGCTCGGGTGATCCCGACTCCGACGGCAGGACGCCGGCGGGCCACCCCATGACCGGGGGGGCCGCCGACGTGTCTGCGGGCGCGTACGGGGTG
>NZ_JBAKHL010000081.1:0-28332 GCF_036902715.1 Micromonospora sp. CPCC 205546 | reverse complement strand
CCGGCCGCCCCCGTCGGGCGGGGCCGGCGGGTGCCCACGCCGCGCGCCGGCGAGCCGCGCCGCAGCCGCGCACCGCTCGTCGTCGCCGCCGGGGTCGCCGCCGGGTGGGCGGCGCTCACCTCGTGGCTGCCGGTCGTGGTCGTGCTCTGGCTGTTCCAGCTCAGCGAGGGTGCCGCCTCCGTGTCAGGGGCGCTCCGCGCCGGGCTGGCCGGCTGGCTGCTCGGGCACGGCGTCCCGCTGGACACCGTCGCCGGTCCGCTCGGGCTGGCCCCGCTGGCGCTGACCGTGCTGGTCGTCTGGCGGCTGACCCGGGCGGGCGTGCACGCCAGCCGGGCCATCGGCGCGCGGGGTGGGCGCTCGCCCCGGCAGGCCCTCCTCGCCGCCGGCACGGTCGGCGTCGCGTACGCGCTGCTCGGGGTGCTCGCCGCGGTCCTGGCCGGCGCCGCACCGGTCCGCGCCGGGCTGACCCTCCTGGTGCTCGGCACGCTCGCGGCCCTCGTCGGCTCGGCGCGCACCACCAACGTGGCCGGCCTGCTCGCCACGCGCGCCCCGGAGCCGCTGCGCGACGGGATCCGCACCGGGCTCGTCGCCGGGCTGCTGCTCTTCGGCGCGGGGGCCGGTGCGGCGGGGCTCGCCGTGGCCACCGGGGGCGGGGACGCCGCCGACCTGATCGGGGCCTACCGCACCGGGGTCGCCGGCCAGGCCGGAATCACGCTGGTCAGCCTCGCCTACGCGCCCAACGCCACGATCTGGGCGGTCAGCTACCTGCTCGGTCCGGGTTTCGCCGTCGGCACCGACACGGCGGTGCGCACCAGCGAGGTCTCCGTGGGGGCGTTGCCGGCCGTACCGCTGCTGGCCGGGCTGCCGCGTGGGCCGATCGACGGGCTCGGGGCCGGGCTGCTCGCGGTGCCGGTCCTCGCCGGGATGGCCGCGGGCTGGCTGCTCGCCCGCCGGCTGCTCCGGCTCGCCGCCGACGACCGGGCGCCGCTGCGCTGGGGGCCGCTGCTCGGCTCGGCGGCGCTGGCCGGTCCGGTGGCCGGCCTGCTGCTGGGCGCCGCAGCGGCCGCCTCCGCCGGATCGCTCGGCGGCGGCCGGCTGGCCCAGGTGGGGCCCGTCGCCTGGCAGGTGGCCGCGGTGGCGACCGCCGTCGTCACGGTCGGGGCGTTGATCGGCGCCGCCGCGACCCGGGCGCTGTCCCGCACGTCCCGCTGAGGGCACGGCGTCGACGTCGGCGGCGGTGACCGCACGGCGGCTGGCACCGGGCGCAGGGTCATCGCGACAGTCGAGGCGCCCGGCGTGCCGGCAGACGCCGAAGGGGCGCCCCGGACGAGCCGGGACGCCCCTGTCGCATGCCGGTCAGGGCTGGGTGGGCAGCGTCAGACTGAAGCCCAGGAAGACGATCTGGAGCAGGCCGAGCACGACGCCGACGGCGCCGCAGATCATGCCGGCGAGGGCCTGACCGTTGTTGTCGGCCAGCCCCCGGGTGGCCTTCTGCTTGCCCAGCCACCCGGTCACCAGCGCAGCGAGGCCCAGCGGGATGCCGAGGTAGCAGCAGACCAGCGGGATCGAGGCGATGCCGAGGATCATGGACACCAGGCCGAGGGTGTTCTGCTGCTGCCCCGGGCCCTTCGCGGCGAACCCCGCGTTGGGATACATGGGCGGCGGCGGGTACGCCTGCTGGCCGTACGGGTCCTGGTGCGGCTGCTGCCCGTACGGCTGCCCGAGGTGGGCGGCTGCCCGTACGGGTCCGGCTGACCGTACGGGTTCTGCTGGCCGTAGGGGTCCTGCGGCGCGGCGTACGGGTCGTTCGGCTGCCCGGAGGTGGGCTGCTGCCCGTACGGCGCCGCAGGCGGCGGGGCGTACGGGTCGTGGTGCGGCGCGGTCGGATCCTGGTGCGGCTGCTGGCCGTACGGGTCCTGTCCGGGGTAACCGGGCTGCATGCGACTCCTCGTCCGATCTGTCAGTAGCTGCTGGTGGAGGTGCTGCCGCCCACCACGCCGGCGAGGCCACCCAGCAGGCAGCACACCAGCACGATCACGTACCAGCTGATGCCGACGATGAGGGCCCACTTGGACCACTTCTTCGACTCGGCGGCGGCAGCCTGGGCCCCGGCGTAGTCGCCCTGCTGGAGCAGCTGGTTCACCTTGGAGGCGTTGATGATCGCCGGGATGGCCAGCGGCCAGAAGAGGAAGATGGCGACGATCGACATCGTCATGTTGTTGTTGATCTGCGGCTGCTGCGGCTGGTATCCGGGCTGCATTTCGGCGTACTCCTCATTCCACTCGACACCCCGCCGGGGCGTCGGATCACTGACGGGTGCGGGCCGGACGCGCGCCGGGCCCGAGCGACCGGCAGCGTACCTGGTCCGGGCCCTTCGCGTCGTCGGCGAATGTCGCAATGCCCAGCGGATGGACCTGCCGGCAGGCCCGATAGGGTGGCCCGGTGACCGAGCCCGCGCCCGTCGCCCGCATCGTCGTCCTCGTCTCCGGCTCCGGGAGCAACCTCCAGGCCCTGCTCGATGCGAGCGTCGATCCGGCGTACGGGGCCCGGGTGGTGGCCGTCGGCGCCGACCGGGACGGCATCGCGGGGCTGGACCGGGCCGCCGCCGCCGGGGTGCCGACCTTCGTCGAGCGGGTCGCCGACCACCCCACCCGCGAGGACTGGGACGCCGCGCTGACCGCGCGCGTCGCCGGGCACCGGCCCGACCTGGTCGTCTCCGCCGGCTTCCTCAAGCTGGTCGGCCCGCACTTCCTGGCCGCCTTCGGCGACCGCTACCTGAACACGCACAACACGCTGCTGCCGGCGTTCCCCGGCATCCACGGCCCGCGTGACGCCCTCGCCTACGGCGTGAAGGTCACCGGGGCCACGCTCTTCTTCGTCGACGCCGGCATGGACACCGGCCCGATCGTCGCGCAGGTCGCCGTGCCGGTGCACGACGACGACGACGTCGAGACGCTCACCGAGCGCATCAAGGAAGCCGAGCGGCGCCAGCTCGTCGAGCAGGTGGGCCGCCTGGTCCGTGAAGGTTGGACGATCACCGGAAGAAAGGTCACGGTCCCGTGAGTTCCACTCAGGACGAACGCTGCCCGATCAGGCGGGCGCTGGTCAGCGTCTACGACAAGACCGGCCTGGTCGAGCTGGCCCGGGCGCTGCACGCGGCCGGGGTGGAGATCGTCTCGACCGGCAGCACGGCCTCGGCCATCGCCGGCGCGGGGGTGCCGGTGACGCCGGTGGAGACGGTGACCGGTTTCCCGGAGATCCTCGACGGCCGGGTCAAGACGCTGCACCCGAAGGTGCACGGCGGGCTCCTCGCCGACCTGCGCAAGGACTCGCACGTCGCCCAGCTCGACGAGCACGGCATCGCGGGGATCGACCTACTGGTGTCCAACCTCTACCCGTTCCAGGCCACGGTCGCCTCCGGCGCCGGCGTCGAGGAGTGCGTCGAGCAGATCGACATCGGCGGTCCGGCCATGGTGCGGGCCGCCGCCAAGAACCACGCCTCGGTCGCCGTGGTGACCGACCCGGCCGCGTACCCGGCCCTGCTCGCCGCGCTCGACGAGGGCGGCTTCACGCTGGCCCAGCGGCGGGTGCTGGCGGCCCGCGCCTTCGCCGTCATCGCCGAGTACGACGTGGCGGTCGCCGAGTGGTGCGCCACCACGCTGGCGCCCGAGGAGAACGGCTGGCCGGACTTCGCCGGGCTGTCGCTGCGCCGCTCGGCGGTGCTGCGCTACGGCGAGAACCCGCACCAGCCGGCGGCGCTCTACGTCGACCCGTCCAGCCCGGCCGGGCTCGCCCAGGCCGAGCAGCTGCACGGCAAGGAGATGTCCTACAACAACTACGTCGACGCGGACGCGGCGTGGCGGGCGGCCAACGACTTCGCCGACCAGCCGGCCGTGGCGATCATCAAGCACGCCAACCCGTGCGGCATCGCGGTCGGCGCCGACGTGGCCGAGGCACACCGCAAGGCGCACGACTGTGACCCGGTCTCCGCGTACGGCGGGGTGATCGCGGTCAACCGGCCGGTCTCGGTCGAGCTGGCCCGGCAGGTCTCGGAGATCTTCACCGAGGTGCTGGTGGCACCCGGGTTCGACGAGGGCGCGGTGGAGATCCTCCAGGGCAAGAAGAACATCCGGCTGCTGCACGCGCCGGCCTTCGACCCGTTGCCCGCCGAGTGGCGGCAGGTCACCGGCGGCGTACTGGTCCAGGTGGCCGACCGGATCGACGCTGAGGGCGACGACCCGGCCAACTGGCGGCTGGCCACCGGCGAGGCCGCCGACGAGGCGACGCTGCGTGACCTGGCCTTCGCCTGGCGGGCGGTGCGCGCGGTGAAGAGCAACGCGATCCTGCTGGCCAGGGACGGCGCGACCGTCGGCGTCGGGATGGGCCAGGTCAACCGGGTCGACTCGGCGCAGCTCGCGATCAGCCGCGCCGGGGCGGACCGCGCCCTTGGCTCGGTCTGCGCCTCGGACGCCTTCTTCCCGTTCGCCGACGGCCCGAAGATCCTCATCGACGCCGGCGTCCGCGCGATCGTGCAACCGGGCGGCTCGATCCGGGACGAGGAGGTGATCGCGGCCTGCAAGCAGGCCGGCGTCACCATGTACCTCACCTCCACCCGCCACTTCTTCCACTGACCCACACCCCCGTCCCGCGCCCCCGATCGACGGCGCGGGGCGGGGCGGGGCTGGGACGGGGCGGGGAGCAACTACGGGGGTCAGGGGGTGGGGCGGAGGGCGGCGAAGTGGCAGGCTGAGGGGTGCGGGTCCGCCGCGCGGGGGACCGCGTGGGGTTCCTCGACGGCGCACACCTCCTGCGCCTTCCAGCAGCGGGTGCGGAAGTTGCAGCCGCTCGGCGGGTCCGCCGGGCTCGGCACGTCGCCGGTGAGCCGGATCATGGTGCGCCGGTCGCGGGCCTCCGGGTCGGGCACCGGCACGGCAGAGAGCAGCGCCTGGGTGTACGGGTGGGTGGCGCGCTCGTAGATCTCGTCCTCGGTGCCGATCTCCACGATCTTGCCGAGGTACATCACCGCGACCCGGTCGGAGATGTGCCGGACCACCGACAGGTCGTGCGCGATGAAGATGTACGACAGGCCGAACTCGTCCTGGAGCTTCTCCAGCAGGTTGATCACCTGGGCCTGGATCGAGACGTCCAGGGCGCTGACCGGCTCGTCGCAGACGATGATCTCGGGCCGCAGGGCGAGCGCCCGGGCGATGCCGATGCGCTGCCGCTGACCGCCGGAGAACTGGTGCGGGTACCGGTTGATGTGCTCCGGGTTCAGGCCGACCACGTCGAGCAGTTCCCGTACCCGGGTCTGCCGGCTGCCCTTCGGCGCGGCGTCCGGGTGGATCTCGAACGGCTCACCGATGATGTCGCCGACCGTCATCCGCGGGTTCAGCGAGGTGTACGGGTCCTGCATGACCATCTGCATGTTGCGCCGCAGCCGGCGCAGCTCGGCACCGGAGGCGGAGAACAGGTCCCTGCCCTCCAGGGTGGCCCGGCCCGCGGTCGGCGTCTCCAGCCGCATGAGCAGCCGGGCCAGCGTCGACTTGCCGCAGCCCGACTCGCCGACCACCCCGAGGGTCTCGCCCCGGCGCAGCTCGAAGCTGACGCCGTCGACGGCCTTGACTGCGCCGACCTGCCTCTGCAGCAGCACGCCCCGCCGGATGGGGAAGTGCTTGACGAGGTCGTCGACGGCGAGGATCGTCTCGCCGCGCACCTTGGTCGGGCTAGCGGGCGCTGTCATCACGGACCTCCTGGGCGAAGTGGCACGCGCTGGTCCGGCCGTCGTCCAGGACCAGGTCGTGCGGCACCACGTCGACGCAGACCTGCTGCGCGTACGGGCACCGGGGGTGGAAGGGACAGCCGGACGGGATCCGCATCAGGTTGGGCGGTAGCCCCCTGATGGTGGAGAGTTCCTGACCCCGTACGTCCAGCCTCGGGATCGACTCCAGCAACCCCTTCGTGTACGGGTGGGCCGGCGCCCGGTACAGCGAGTGGACGTCGGCGTGCTCGACGATCCGGCCGGCGTACATGACGGCGATCCGGTCCGCGACGCCGGCCACCACGCCGAGGTCGTGCGTGATCAGGATCATCGCCATGTCGAGGTCGCGGCGCAGGTCGGCCAGCAGGTCCATGATCTGGGCCTGCACGGTGACGTCCAGGGCCGTCGTCGGCTCGTCCGCGATCAGCACCCTCGGGTTCATGGCCAGTGCCATCGCGATCATGACGCGCTGCCGCATCCCGCCGGAGAACTGGTGCGGATAGTCGCCGAGCCGCCTGGCGGCCCCCGGGATCCGTACCAGGTCCATCAGCTCGACGACCCGGGCGCGGGCGTCCGCCTTCGACATGCCCTCGCGCTGGCGCAGCGTCTCGCCGACCTGCCAACCCACCGGGAACACGGGGTTCAGCGCGGAGAGGGCGTCCTGGAAGATCATCGCGATCTCCTTGCCGCGCACCTGCCGGCGCTGCTCCTCCGGCAGCTTCAGCAGGTCCCGCCCCTGGTAGCGGACCTCGCCGGAGCGGATCACGGCCGGGGGAGTGTCGAGGATGCCCATGATCGCCTGGGCGGTGACCGACTTGCCGGAGCCCGACTCGCCGAGCACGGCGAGCGTCTCGCCGGGATCCAGGTGGTACGAGACCCCGTTGATCACCTTGGCCACGCCCTCGCCGGTGCGGAACTCGACGTGCAGGTCCCGTACGTCCAGCAGGTGCCCACCCTCGGGCGTGGGGGAGGCCGGTGTGGGGTGGACGGCGGACTGGCTCACGGTTCCTGCCTTTCGCTTGCGACTGCGGGGCCCGCTGCGCCCACTCCTCGCGCTCGCACGGGTCAGCGCAGCTTCGGGTCGAAGGCGTCGCGGATCGCGTCGCCGAGCATGATGAACGCCAGCACGGTCAGTGCGAGGAACGTCGACGGGACCAGCAGCGGGGTGGCCGACTCCCGCATGTGCACCCGGCCCGCGTCGATGTCGATGCCCCAGGAGATGGTCGGCGCCTTGAGCCCGATGCCGAGGAAGCTCAGCGTGGCCTCGGCGGCGATGAACGAGCCGAGCGCGATGGTCAGCACCACGATCGCCGGGGCGAGCGCGTTGGGCAGGATGTGGCGCAGCATGATCCGGCCGTCGCCGGCGCCGAGCATCCGCGCCGCCGCGACGTAGTCCTGCTCCTTGGCCGTGATCACCGAGGAGCGGACGACGCGCGCGGCCGTGGTCCAGCCGAGGATCGCCAGCACGAAGATCACCGCGCCGATCCGGACCGCCGAGCTGTCGCTGTTGACCCGCTTGAGCAGCACGATCGCGGCGAGCAGGAGCGGGATGCCGAGGACGATGTCGATCACCCGGGAGAGCACCGCGTCGACCCAGCGGCCGAAGTAGCCGGCCAGCATCCCGACGGCGAGCGCGATCAGGCCGGTGAGCAGTGCCGAGAGCGCGCCGACCAGCAGCGACGCGCGGGCCCCGTACACCGCCCGGGAGTACGTGTCGCAGCCCTGGAAGTCGTAGCCGAAGATGGCCCCGCCGGACGGGCCGGCGTGCTGGCGGGCCAGCACGCAGTCGCGCGGGTCGTTCGCGGTGAACAGGCCGGGCACGGCGGCCATGGCGGCGACCAGCACGACGAGGACCAGGCTGATCCAGAAGATCGGCTTGCGGCGCAGGTCGCGCCAGGCGTCACCGGCCAGGCTGCGGGGCTTCTGCGGTACGCCGACCTGCCCCGGCGCGCCGGGCTCACCCGATGGCCCCCGCCGCGCGGCCTGGTTCTCGCTCGCGGCGACGGTCTCGAAGTCACTCATGCCCGATTCCTCCGGTGCACTCACTCATAGCGGATCCTCGGGTCGAGTACGGCGTACAGGACGTCCACCACCAGGTTGGAGACGAGGTAGACCACGACGAGCACGCTGACGATGCCCACCACCAGGGGGCCGTCCTCGGTGCGGATGCCGCGGAAGAGGTTGAAGCCGACCCCGGGGATGTTGAACACGCCCTCGGTGATGATGGCGCCGCTCATCAGGTTGCCCAGCTCGACGCCGAGGAAGGTGACCACCGGGATGAGCGAGTTGCGCAGCACGTGGACGCTGACGATCCGCCGCTTCACCAGTCCCTTCGACCGGGCGGTGCGCACGTAGTCGGCGCGCAGGTTCTCGGCCACCGACGTCCGGGTCAGCCGCAGCGCGGTGGCCAGCGAGAGCGAGCCGAGCACGATGCCGGGCAGCAGGAGCGCGTACAGGTCCGGGTCGGCGCCGGCCGTGGGCGGGAAGAGCTGCCACCTGACGCCGAGGAGGTACTGCGCCAGCGGGGCGAGCACGATCGTCGGGATGCCGAGCACCAGCAGGGTCAGCAGCAGCGTCGAGTTGTCGAAGATGCTGGCCCGCCGGATGCCGGCGAGTACGCCCGCGGTGACCCCGAAGAGGATGGTCACGGCCATGGCGATGAGCGCCAGCTTGACCGTGACCGGCCAGGCGGCGGCCAGGATGTCGCCGATCGAGCGGCCGGTGAGGGACTGCCCTAGGTCACCCTGGAGCAGGTTCTTGAGGTAGTCGAAGTAGCGGTAGAAGAAGCCCCCGACCCCGGTGCGGTCGAGGTGGAACTTCTCCGTCAGGTATGCCCGCTGGGCCGCCGTGACCGGGCGCTCGCCGGCGAGCGCCTGGATCGGGTCGCCCTGGCCGGCGAACATCAGCGCGTAGACGATCAGCGTGGTCCCGAAGAACGCGAGGACCATCTGGAGCAGACGCCGCAGGATGAAGCGGAACATACTGGCAGTCTTGCTGAAAAAGGGCGAAGAGGATGGCGGGTCGGGCCACCGTCCGCCGATGGCCCGACCCGTCACGCCGTGGTGCTACTTGAGAGCCTCGATCTTCACCAGGTCGATGCGGTCGAAGAGATCCATCTCGACGTTCGTGACCTTGGTCGAGTGGCCGAAGTTGTTCTGGCCGTACCGCAGCGGGATCACCGGCAGGTCCTCCGCCAGCAGGTCCTCCGCCGCCTGGTACTTCTTGATCGCCTCGTCCTCGTTCGCGGCGCTGGCGCCCTCGGCGAGCAGCTTGTCGAACGCGGGGTTGCTGTAGCCGTAGTAGTTCGACGAGCCGTTGCTGCTGTACAGCGGGCCCAGGTAGTTCTCCATGGACGGGTAGTCCATGACCCAGCCCATCCGGAACAGGCCGACCGGCTGCTTGTCCTTCACCTTGGTCAGCAGGTCCGCGAACTTCGGCTCGGCGGTGCCCACGCAGTCCACGCCCAGGTTGGTCTTGAGCTGGTTGCAGGTCGCGTCGATCCAGTCCTTGTGGCCGCCGTCGCCGTTGTAGGACAGCTCGATCTTCGCGGGGCCGCCCGCGGCCTGGTACAGGCTCTTGGCCTTGGCCGGGTCGAACTCGCCGGCCTCGCCGATGGTGTTGTCGCGGTAGCCCGCGACGACAGGCGAGACGAACGAGCGGGCCGGCTGCTGCGAGTCCTTGAAGATCGACTTGGTGATCTCGTCCCGGTCGACGGCCATCGAGATGGCCTTGCGCACGTCCGGGTTGCTGAACTCCTCCTGGAACGTCGGGAAGGCCAGCACCTGCAGCGACGAGGCGGGGCTCTGCTTGAACCGGTCACCGAGGTCGGTGCCGGCCGTCGAGAGGTTCTCGGTCGGGATCGTCTTGATGACGTCCAGGTTGTCCGAGAGCACGTCCGCGTACGCGGCGGTCGGCTGCTGGTAGATCCGGAACTCGACGCCGGCCACCTTCGGCTTCTCGCCCGGGAAGGCGTCGTACTTCTCGACCTCGACCTTGGCGTCGTGCTGCCAGGTGCCCTTCATCTTGAACGGGCCCTGACCGACCGGCGCCTGCTCGTAGGTCTCGGCCAGCACGCCGGGCGCGGAGAACGCGGCCTTCGGCATCGGGTAGAAGGCGGTGTAGCCGAGCATGGTCTTGAACTCGCTGTACGGCTGGGACAGCGTGACGGTGAAGGTCAGGTCGTCGACCTTCTTCAGCCCGGTGAGGGCCTTGGCCTTCGGGGTCTCGCCCTGCATGTCCTCGTAGCCGGCGATCTTCTCGAAGAAGTAGCTGGAGTTCTGGCCGTTGGGGGCGTAGGCGCCGTAGTTCCAGGCGTCGACGTAGTTGTCGGCCGTGACCTTCTCGCCGTCGTGGAAGGTGTAGCCGTCCTTCAGCTTGACCGTCCAGGTCGTGTTGTCCTCGGACGTCACCGACTCGGCCGCCACCTCGTAGGGCTTGTTGGCCTCGTCGTAGTCGACCAGCGGGCTGAACAGGGCGGCGAGCACCTGCGAGCCGCTCGTCTCGTTGGTGTTGGTCGGCACCAGGTGCTGCGGCTCGGCGATCTCGATCCGCACGGCCGCGTCGGGGTTGCTCTCGCCGGATCCACCGTCGCCGCCCGAGCCGCAGGCCACCAGGCCCAGGGTCACCGCGAGCGGGAGGGCGGTCCAGGCAGCGAGCCTACGAACACGCATGTAGCCTCCTCATCTCCTCACGCTGCGCAGTCAGGCCCGGCGCTGGGTTTACGCTGCGCAACGTTGGGCAACGGTAGGTCACCGGCTGGCGATCGACAACGGCCGGGTTGCGAAGACGTAACGGACCCACCGTGGAGGCCTTGCTGGGGCGGCCCGCGTCTGCTATCGCCGTCGGGCCTCAGAAATGGCATCTGGCTGCGACAACTCTCGGCCTCGCCGATGGCCATCGCGACCCCCGACCCGTGTGCGCCCGCTCGCGGCGGGCGTGCCCACCTGCCCCTCGCGCTGCCGGTTCGTCCGGATCCGGGAGACGCTGGGGCCACCGTAACGTAGCTGAGAGTGATTAACTGCACGTCACTCTTCGTGGTCACATTGCCTGCCTGGCGAAGGTAGTGGGCTCGCCGGCCGCCGGCCGTGAGACGATCTGGGCGTGACGGCGACGCTTCTGGACGGCAAGGCGACCGCGGCGGAGATCAAGGACGAGCTGCGGACACGGGTCAAGGCACTGGCGGAACGCGGCATCACCCCCGGGCTCGGCACCGTCCTGGTCGGTGCGGACCCCGGCTCCCAGGCGTACGTCAACGGCAAGCACCGCGACTGCGCCGAGGTGGGCATCGCCTCGATCCGCCGGGAGCTGCCGGCCGACGCGACCCAGGAGCAGGTCGACGCCGTGCTCGCCGAGCTGAACGCCGACCCGGCGTGCCACGGCTACATCGTCCAGCTGCCGCTACCGGGCCACCTCGACACCCAGCGGGTGCTGGAGCTGATCGACCCCGACAAGGACGCCGACGGCCTGCACCCGGTCAACCTCGGCCGGCTCGTCCTGGGCTACGACGGTCCGCTGCCCTGCACCCCGCGCGGCATCGTCGAGCTGCTGCGCCGGCACGACGTGGCGCTGCGCGGCGCCAAGGTCGCCGTGGTCGGTCGCGGCAACACCGTCGGCCGCCCGCTCGGCCTGCTGCTCACCCGGCGCAGCGAGAACGCCACGGTGACCCTCTGCCACACCGGCACCCTCGACCTGGCCTCGCACACCCGCGCCGCCGACATCGTCATCGTGGCCGCCGGCGTGCCGGGCCTGCTCACCGCCGACATGCTCACGCCGGGCGCGGTGGTGGTCGACGTGGGCATCACCCGGGTGATCGGCGCGGACGGCAAGGGCCGCTACACCGGCGACGTCGCCGCCGACGCGGCGGAGGTGGCCGGCAAGCTGGTGCCCATGCCGGGCGGCGTCGGCCCGATGACCCGCGCGATGCTGCTGACCAACGTCGTGGAGCGCGCCGAGCGCGACTGAGCGCCCGCCGGGCCCCGTCCGGAGCCGGACGGCGGTGACGTTCGCCCCATCCCGGCGATGGCCGCCGCCCCTGGCCTGTTCGGTGCCAGGATGACTGATACGGTCCGGAAAACCGACTGGTAGCAGGGGAGTGGGACGACCATGGGTAAGAAGGTCACTGTCGTCGGGGCCGGCTTCTACGGCTCCACCACCGCGCAGCGCCTGGCCGAGTACGACGTCTTCGACACCGTCGTGATCACCGACATCGTGGAGGGCAAGCCCGCGGGTCTCGCCCTGGACCTCAACCAGTCGCGCGCCATCGAGGGCTTCGAGACCAAGGTGGTCGGCGCGACCACCGGCCCGAACGGCGAGGGCTACGAGGCGATCGAGGGCTCGGACGTCGTGGTGATCACCGCCGGCCTGCCGCGCAAGCCGGGCATGAGCCGGATGGACCTGCTGGAGACGAACGCCAAGATCGTCCGTCAGGTCTCCGAGAACGTCGCCAAGTACGCCCCGAACGCCGTCGTCATCGTGGTGTCCAACCCGCTGGACGAGATGACCGCGCTGGCCCAGCTCGCCACCCAGTTCCCGAAGAACCGGGTGCTCGGCCAGGCCGGCATGCTGGACACCGCCCGGTTCACCAACTTCGTGGCCGAGGCGCTGAGCGTACCGGTGAAGTCGGTCAAGACGCTGACCCTCGGCTCGCACGGCGACACGATGGTGCCGGTGCCCTCGCAGAGCACGGTCGACGGCAAGCCGCTGCGCGAGGCCATGCCGGCCGAGCAGATCGAGGAGCTGGTCGTCAAGACCCGCAACGGCGGCGCCGAGGTGGTCGCGCTGCTCAAGACCGGCTCGGCCTACTACGCGCCGTCGGCCGCCGCCGCCCGGATGGCCAAGGCCGTCGCGGAGGACTCCGGCGAGGTCATGCCGGTCTGCGCCTGGGTCGACGGTGAGTACGGCATCTCCGGCGTCTACCTGGGTGTCGAGGCCGCGATCGGCGCCGAGGGCGTCAAGCGGGTCGTCGAGACCGACCTGGACGCCGACGAGCTGGCCAGCCTGAAGGAGGCGGCCGAGGCCGTCCGCGCCAAGCAGGGCGACGTCGCCAGCATGTGATCCACCCGCCGAGGGGGCACGCCGGTCGCCGGCGTGCCCCCTCGCGTCGTGTCCGGCTACAGCGTCACGAACGCCTCGCCCAGGTGCGGGGTGGCGAGCACCGTGGACCCGCGCGCGGCCAGGTCGCGCAGCAGCCCCACCCGCGAGGCGCGCGCCACGGTGGCATCCTCCTCGTGGGCGTACGCCAGCTCGGGGTCGACCAGTTGCACGGCGTGCACCAGCAGGTCGCCGGTGAACAGCAGGCGTTCGTCGTCGACCTCCAGCAGCACCGACTGGTGCCCGGGCGTGTGCCCCGGCGTCGACAGCAGCCGTACGGTCGGATCGAGCCTCTCCGCGCCGTCGACCACCCGGAGTTGGCCGGCGGCGCGCAACGGCGCGACCAGGCCGGCCGACAGGCCCGGGTTGAGATGCCCCACGGCGGCCAGTTCGGCCCGCTGGAGCACGTAGTCGGCGTTGGGGAAGTACGGCGTGCCCGGCGAGCCGGTGACCGCCCAGCCGACGTGGTCGCTGTGCAGGTGGGTGAGCACCACCGTGCGCACGTCGGCCGGCGCGATGCCGGCGGCGGCGAGTTCGGCCGGCAGCCGGCCGGGCACCGGCGCCCAGCTCGCGGCGGGGGAGCCGGCCGGGCCGATCCCGGCGTCGACCAGGGTCACCGGCCCGTCCCCGGCGCGGATGGCGAAGCTGCGGAACGGCAGCCACCACCGCCCGTCGACGGTCACCGTGACCGGGTCCCGCCGGTCGGCGGCGCGCCACTGTTCCGCCGTGGCGTCCGGAAACGCCTCCGCGCGAGGCTGGAAGAAGGGCCCCTCGCCGTCGGTGAGCGCGGTGACCGTGATAGACCCGAGGATGCGGCTCAGCGGCATCGGGCGATCATGCCAGCGGTCTCCTGCGCCGTGCACTCCGTTTCCTCCGGCCTGACCGAGGCCGGCTGGGGACTGCCGACCAGTTTCCAGTACGCTCGTACTGCTTGAGCATGTGTCCCCCGAGAGGAGCGCCGGTCGATGGCGAAGATCAAGGTAAACAACCCGGTCGTTGAGCTCGACGGCGACGAGATGACCCGGATCATCTGGAAGCAGATCCGGGAGCAGCTGATCCTGCCCTACCTCGACGTCGACCTGCACTACTACGACCTGTCGATCCAGCACCGCGACGAGACCGACGACCAGGTCACCGTCGACGCCGCCAACGCCATCAAGGAGCACGGCGTCGGCGTCAAGTGCGCCACCATCACCCCGGACGAGGCCCGGGTGGAGGAGTTCGGCCTGAAGAAGATGTGGCGGTCGCCGAACGGCACGATCCGCAACATCCTCGGCGGCGTCGTCTTCCGCGAGCCGATCATCATGTCCAACGTGCCGCGGCTGGTCCCCGGCTGGACCAAGCCGATCATCATCGGCCGGCACGCCCACGGTGACCAGTACAAGGCCACCGACTTCGTCGTCCCCGGCCCGGGCAAGGTGACCGTCACCTACACCCCGGCCGACGGCAGCGCCCCGGTGGAGATGGAGGTCGCCAACTTCTCCGGCGGCGGCATCGCCATGGGCATGTACAACTTCGACGAGTCGATCCGGGACTTCGCCCGCGCGTCGTTCCGCTACGGCCTGGACCGCAACTACCCGGTCTACCTGTCCACCAAGAACACCATCCTCAAGGCGTACGACGGCCGGTTCAAGGACATCTTCGCCGAGGTGTTCGAGAACGAGTTCAAGGCCGAGTTCGACGCCGCCGGCATCACCTACGAGCACCGGCTCATCGATGACATGGTCGCCGCCGCGCTCAAGTGGGAGGGCGGCTACGTCTGGGCCTGCAAGAACTACGACGGTGACGTGCAGTCCGACACCGTCGCGCAGGGCTTCGGCTCGCTGGGCCTGATGACCTCGGTGCTGCTCTCCCCGGACGGCCGTACGGTCGAGGCCGAAGCCGCGCACGGCACGGTCACCCGGCACTACCGGCAGTGGCAGAAGGGCGAGAAGACCTCGACCAACCCGATCGCGTCGATCTACGCCTGGACCCGGGGCCTGGCCCACCGGGGCAAGCTGGACGGCACCCCGGCGGTCACCGAGTTCGCCAACACCCTGGAGCAGGTCATCGTCGACACCGTCGAGGGCGGCCAGATGACCAAGGACCTCTCGCTGCTCATCTCGCGGGACGCCCCGTGGCTGACCACCGACGAGTTCATGAACGCGCTCGACGAGAACCTGGCGCGCAAGCTCTCCGCCTGATCCTCGTCCACCCGGGGCGGCGCGAAGCGCCCCCCCGCGAAACAGGGGCCCGCCGCCCCCCGCGGGCGGGCTCCTGCCGTTCCGCGCCCGCTCCCCACGCCCCGCTCGCCGTCGACGGCCACGGTGCGGCGACGAGCCGTCCAGATCTTGGTACCGGAAGGCCCCTCCGGGGGCCGTTTCCTGCCAAGAGCCGCTCGGTCGCTCCGGGTAGGCGGCGTGTCGGCGGGTGACGCGCCGGTCGCGTCACCTACCTCGGCGCGCCTCGTTGACCTGGGTGGACGAGATGCCAGTCGCGTCCAGGAAGGTTGACCGCGGTCGTCTCGCGGCATGCGCGCCGATCAGCCAGCCTTCCCGGCTGTCGCGCACAGCCAGCCGTCCCTTCCCTGCGGGGGGCCCTGTCCCGGGCCCCCCGCGCCCTGTCTCCACCCTGCACCATCGCCCGCAGCCGGCGCCGATCATGCAGTTGTGGCGCCCCGCACAAGACTCGATCCAGGACACGACTCCCACCAGAACTGCATGATCGACCTGTGCAGGGGCTCAGGCGGCGCGGAGGAGCTCGGCGGCGCGCTCGGGGGCGACGTCGCTGATGAAGACGCCCATCGCGGACTCCGAGCCCGCCAGGTACTTCAGCTTGTCCTTGGCGCGCCGGATGCTGAACAGCTGCAGGTGCAGGTGGCCCAGCTCGCGGTCGACGCGTACCGGCGCCTGGTGCCAGGCGGCGATGTAGGGCATCGGCAGGTCGAACAGCCCGTCGAAGCGGCGCAGCAGGTCCAGGTAGAGCGGCCCGAAGGCGTCCCGCTCGGCGTCGTTCAGCGCGGGGACGTCCGGCACCGGCCGGTGCGGGGCCACGTGTACCTCGAACGGCCAGCGGGAGGCCGCCGGGACGTACGCCGTCCAGTGCTCGTTGGCGGCGACCACCCGCGTGCCGGCGGCCCGCTCGGCGGCGAGCACGTCGGCGTAGAGGTTGCGCCCACCGGTGCGTTCCGCGTGCCGGCGCGCGGCGGCCAGCAGGGCCCGGGTCCGCGGGGTCACGAAGGGGTACGCGTAGATCTGGCCGTGCGGGTGGTGCAGGGTGACGCCGATCTCCACGCCCCGGTTCTCGAAGCAGAACACCTGCTCCACCCCCGGCAGCTCGCCGAGCACGGTCGTGCGGTCGGCGAGCGCGTCGAGGACGGTGCGCACCCGACCCGGCGGCAGGGACGCGAACGAGGCGTGGTGGTCGTCGGTGAAGCAGACCACCTCGCAGCGGCCCTGGCCGGGCCGGACCGGGGTGAACGGGGTGATCCCGGCGGGCTCGTCGGCCACCCGGCCGCTCAGCGCGGGGAACCGGTTCTCGAAGACGGCGACGTCGTAGTCGGGCGCCGGGATCTCGCTCAGCCGGTCCTGCGTGCTCGGGCAGAGCGGGCACTGGTCGGCCGGCGGGAGGAAGATGCGGGTCTGCCGGTGCACGGCGACGGCCACCCACTCGTCCGTCAGCGGGTCCAGGCGCAGCTGCGACGCGGGCGGCGGCGGGGGCAGCTCGCGCCGGTCCGGCTGGTCCCGGACGGCGTCGTCCCGTTCGTCGAAGTAGATCAGCTCCCGGCCGTCGGCCAGCGCGATCGCGGTGCGCTTCACCTCGCCATCCCCTCGTCAGTCGTCGTGGCCGCCCGTCCCGCGCCCGTCGCGGGGGGCACGACCATCAGCTCGCCCACCCGGTCGTCGAGCGCCCGCCGCGCGTCGGGAGGCAGCCGGTCGTCGGTGACCAGCACGTGGGCGGCGGAAAGCTCAACGATCGAGGAGATGCCGACGGTGCCCCACTTGGTGTGGTCGGCGAGCACCACCAGCCGGTCGGCGGCGGCCACCAGGGCCCGGTCGGTCTCCGCCTCCATCAGGTTCGGGGTGGTGAACCCCGCCCGCTCGGTGATCCCGTGCACGCCCAGGAAGAGCAGGTCCAGGTGCAGCGACCGGATGGCGGCGACGGCCAGCGGCCCGACCAGCGCGTCCGACGGCGTACGCACGCCGCCGGTGAGCACCACCGTCTGGTCCGGCCGGCCGCCGGCGTGCAGGATCTCGGCCACCGGCAGCGAGTTGGTGACCACGGTCAGACCCGGCACGTCGACCAGTCGGCGGGCCAGCTCGGCGGTGGTCGTGCCGGCGGAGAGGGCCACCGCCGCCCCGGGGCGCACCATCTCGGCGGCCCGGCCGGCGATTGCCGCCTTCTCCGCGAGCTGCCGCACCGACTTGGCCCGGAAGCCCGGCTCGTCGGTCGAGCCGGGACCGGCCGCCGTGGCGCCGCCGTGCACCTTGGCCAGCAGGCCGCGTTCGTGCAGCGTCTCCAGGTCGCGGCGGATGGTCATGTCCGAGACGCCGAACTCGGTGGCCAGCTCCGTGACCCGCACGCCGCCGCTGGCCCGGACCCGGTCGAGGATGGCCGCCTGTCGCTGCTGAGCGAGCATCCGCCGTACCTCCGTGCCGGCCGCGCCACACACGCGGTCAAACGTGTTCGAACAAAGACGAACACTAGCGCGGAGGAGGGGACCGCCGGTAGGCGGCGGGGCGATCAGATCGACTGGAGCCGGGGTTCGACCCATCCCGTCTCGGTGAGGTGGTGCAGGACGGCCTCGACCGCCGCGTCGACCGTGAGGTCGCTGGTGTCCACCACCAGGTCCGCGTCGGTCGGCACCTCGTAGGGGTCGTCGATGCCGGTCATCCCGGTGAGCAGGCCGGCGCGGGCCCGGGCGTAGAGCCCCTTGCGGTCGCGCTGCTCGCAGACCTCGAGCGGGGTCGCCACGTGCACCAGCAGGAAGCCCGCCCCCGCGGCCAGGGCCATCTCCCGGGCGGTCGCGCGGGCCTGGGCGTACGGGGCGATCGGGCAGCAGATCCCGACGCCGTGGTGCCGGGCGATCTCCGCCGCCACCCAGCCGATCCGCCGGACGTTGAGGTCCCGGTCGGCCTTGCTGAAGCCCAGCCCGGCCGAGAGCTCGCGGCGCACCACGTCGCCATCGAGCAGGGTGATGGTCCGGTCGCCCTGCTCGCGCAGCACGTCGGCCAGGCCCCGGGCGATCGTCGACTTGCCGGAGCCCGAGAGCCCGGTCAGGAAGATCACCAGGCCCCGGTACCGGCGCGCCGGCCGGGCCCGGGCCAGCTCCTTCGCCACCGCCGGCGGGGTGTGCCACTCGGGCAGCGGGAAGCCACGGTCCAGCAGGTCGTCGATCTCCGGCTGGGTCAACGCCAGGCGCCGGTTGCGCGGCGGGATGTCCTCCCGCCACCGCCACTGCCCGTCGCGGCTGTCGTAGGCCAGCTCGCGCGGCACCAGCACCCGCAGGCCGGCGCCGGAGAGCATCTCGCCGGTGGAGAGCAGGTGCGTGACGCCGTACGCCGCCGACACCCGGGCCCGCAGCAGCGCGTCGCTGATCTCGTCGCGACGGCGCGACAACGGCACGGCGACCAGCGTGGCCGGCGGCATCCGGTCGCGGGCGGCGAAGACGCTGCGCACCAGCGCCTCCGGGGGCAACCCGCCGAGGCCGTCCTCCTCGACCGGGATCATCACCAGCAGGTGGGCGCCGAGGGTGCGGACCGCGTGGGCGATCTGGGCGAGCTGCGGCCGGTGCAGCGGTCGGTCGGCGATCACCCCGAGCACCCGACCCGACGGCAGCAGCGGGCGTACCTCCTCCGGGGTGCGGCGCAGCCGCTGGAAGGGGCCGTGGCCGCCGTCACCGAGCCGGCGGACCGTGCCCCCGACGCCGGCCACCCCGTCGCGGACCTGCCACGCGTCGGCGACCTCGAGCGCCGCGACCGGCGCGCCCTCCCCGTCGGTGAGCACCAGGGTGCGACGCGCCTCGTCGCGCGGGTCGAGGCCCTGGGCGAGCGCCGTCGGCACCTGGAGGGTCACCGGCACCGGCCACGGTGAGCCGTCGGCGAGCCGACCCCGACGGCTCACCGAGACCAGGTCGGCGCGGGTCATGAAGCCGGCCAGCGGGGCGTACGCCCCGATCAGCAGCAGCTCCAGATCAGCCAGCTCGCCGGGGCGCGGCGTGTACGCCGGCGCGTCCCGGAGCACCTCGTCGGGCGGCACCCAGCTGTTGCTCATCCATCCCCCAAACGACACTGGCCGGCACACAGTTTCTCAGCCGGCCGACGATCGGTCGAGAGCGCCACTCCACCGGCGCGCGACGGTAGGGGCGGCGGCCGGTGGGTCAGCGGGGCGCGACCAGGGGCGCGGCCCCGAAGGAGACGGCGAACCGCTTGCACCAGATGGAGACGCTGGTCAGGCCGGCCAGGTCGACGTCGGCGGGGATGTCGTAGCCCTGGTCGCCCCGGTTGCCCTTGAGCCGGCCCAGCTCGACCCACCGGCCGTCGTCGAAGACCCGCCAGCCGGCGGTGCCACCGCGCACCGGCTGGTCGGTGAGCCAGACCCGCAGGTCGGGGCCGTTGGAGGTGGCCAGACCGACCAGTTCGAGCCGGTGCCGCCCGTCGGGGGCGCGGACGATCCGCGCGCTGCCCGACGTGTCGTGCTCGTGGGTCACGAAGTCGCCCTGCCCGACGAGGACCGGCCCGGCGGGGGAGGCCGTCGCGGCAGGGGCGGAACCGACCGGAGCCGGTGTGGGCGCCACGCTCGAGAGCGCCTCGTCGACCTCGGCGTCGGTCACCAGCCTCCACGGCTGGAACCAGTAGAGGCCGAACGCGGAGCCGGCGGCGAGGACGACCACCACCACCCACGTCAGCGGCGCGCGGAACGGTCGGCTACGCATGGGGACAGTGTGCCGGGCCGGTCGCCGTCATGTCTGCCCCGCCGCGGCGGACGCGCCGGCGACGAATCCGTCCGCGGGCGCCGCGCCAGGCCCGCGGGGCAGCCTGTCGTCGCCGGGACCCTAGGGGACGCGGACCGTCAGGATCAGGGGAGCGCCCGGGGGCGGGCCGCTGTCCGCGCAGGTCATCGCCTCCTAGGCTGTACCTCGTGACACTGATCGCGACCGAGTCGCTGACCAAGACGTACGGGGGTGCGGTCACGGCGCTGGCCGACCTGACCGTCGCGGTCGAGCCGGGGATCATCGGACTGGTCGGCGCGAACGGCGCCGGCAAGTCCACGCTGATCAAGATCCTGCTCGGCCTCCTCACCCCGACCAGCGGTCGGGTCCGGGTGCTCGGCCTCGACCCGACCACCGACTCCGCCCAGGTCCGTGCCCGGGTCGGCTACATGCCCGAGCACGACGCCCTGCCGCCCGACCTCACCGCCGCCGAGCTGGTCACCCACCTCGGCCGGATGAGCGGCCTGCCGCGCACGGTCGCCCGCGAACGGGCCTCGGAGGCGCTGCGCCACGTCGGGCTCTACGAGGAGCGCTACCGCCCGGTCGGCGGCTACTCCACCGGCATGAAACAGCGGGTCAAGCTCGCCCAGGCACTGGTGCACGACCCCGACCTGCTGCTGCTCGACGAGCCGACCAACGGCCTCGACCCGGCCGGCCGCGACGCGATGCTGGCGCTGGTGCACCGCATCGGCACCGAGTTCGGCATCTCCGTGCTGGTCTGTTCGCACCTGCTCGGCGAGGTCGAGCGGATCTGCGACACCCTGGTCGCCATCGACGGCGGGCGGCTGCTGCGCGCCGACCACATCTCCGCCATGACCTCGGCCACCGACGTGCTCGCCGTCGAGGTCAGCGAGGGCACCGACGTGCTGGCCGCCCGGTTGGCCGCGCTCGACCTGCCGGTACGCCGGGACGGCCGGCTGCTGCTCGTCGAGCTCGCCGACGACGCCACCTACGACCTGATCCTCGGCGCGGTCGCCGCGCTGGACCTGCCGCTGCACCGGCTGGACCAGCGCCGGCACCGGGTGGCCGAACTCTTCGCCACGAGGGAGCCCAGCCATGCCTGAGCCGACCGGCGTCATCCACGACATCGGCTACCAGCGCTACACCGGCCCCCGGCTGGGCCGCCGGGCCGTCTTCGGCGCGCTCTACCTGCACGGCCTGCGTACGGCGTTCGGGCTGGGCCGCAGCGCGAAGGCCAAGATCTTTCCCTGGCTGGTGGTCGCCATCGTCACCGTGGTGGCCGCCGGGCTCGCCGCCGTGCGCAGCCAGGTCGGCGAGACGGTGATGACGTACGCCCAGTTCGCCGACAACATGAGCTGGCTGGTCATCTTCTTCGTCGCGGTGGTCGCCCCCGAGCTGGTCTCGCGGGACCTGCGCAGCGGGGTGCTGCCGCTCTACTTCTCCCGGCCGCTGCCGCGTTCGGACTACCCGCTGGCCAAGCTGCTGGCGCTGGCGACCGCGCTCTGGCTGCTGCTCGGCGCGCCGCAGCTGGTGATGTTCCTGGGCGCCGCCTTCACCACCGGTGACGGCATGGGCGGGGTCTGGAACGAGCTGCTCGATCTGCTGCCCGGGCTGCTCTACGCCGGGCTCTGGGCGGTGATCTTCGCCTCGGTCGGTCTGCTGGTCGCCTCCCTCACCGGCAAGCGGGCGTTCGCGGCCGGTGGGATCGTGGCCGTGTTCCTGATGACGACCCCGATCGTCGGCACCCTGTCGATCATGCCCTCCCGGACGGTCAACGAGCTGGCGGGCCTCGCCTCGCCGTCCACGCTGGTGCAGGGCGTCGGCGTCTGGTCCCTCGGTGAGCTGCTGGTCAGCGAGGACCGCGGCGGCGGGGATCACATCGGCGACTTCGGTCCCGTCTACGCGCTCGCCGCCGTGCTGCTCGTGGCCGGCTGCGTCGCCCTGCTGCTGCTGCGATACCGGAAGGTGGCCGCCCGATGACCACGATCAGCGCCGACCAGGTGGCGGGTACGCCGACCGCCGCCAGCACCCTCGACCTCGCCGGCGTCTCCCGCTGGTACGGCAACGTGGTGGCGGTCAACGACGTCAGCATGAGCCTCGGCCCCGGCGTCACCGGGCTGCTCGGCCCGAACGGCGCGGGCAAGACCACCCTGCTGCACATGATGGCGGGCTTCCTGGCCCCCTCGCGCGGGGCGGTGAGCCTGGACGGCCGGCCCACCTGGCGTAATCCCGAGGTCTACCGCCGGCTCGGCCTGGTCAGCGAGCGGGAGGCGGTGCACACCTTCCTCACCGCGTACGAGTTCGTGCTGGCCAGCGCGAAGCTGCACCGGCTGCCGGATCCGACGGAGGCGGCCCACCGGGCGATCGCCCTGGTGGAACTGGAGGGCGCGCAGGACCGGCGCATCGGCACCTACTCCAAGGGCATGCGGCAGCGGGCCCGGGTGGCCGCGGCGCTGGTGCACGAGCCGCAGGTGCTGCTGCTCGACGAGCCGTTCAACGGGATGGACCCGCGCCAGCGGCTGCACATGATGGAGCTGCTGCACCGCCTCGGCGACGCCGGCCGCACCATCCTGTTCAGCTCGCACATCCTGGAGGAGGTCGAGCAGGTCTCCGGCACCGTTCAGGTGATGGTCGCCGGCCGGCTCGCCGCCTCCGGCGACTTCCGCACCATCCGCCGGCTGATGACCAACCGGCCGCACGTCTTCGCCGTGCACTCCACCGACGACCGCGCGCTCGCCGTGGCGCTGATGGCCGAGGCGTCGGTGACGGGGGTCGAGCTGGGCCGCGCCGGATTGACCGTGCGGGCCGGCGACTACGGCGCGTTCACCCGCGTCCTGCCGAAGATCGCCCTGGCGGAGGGCATCCGGGTGCGGCAGTTGGTGCCCGAGGACGAATCCCTGGAGAGCGTCTTCTCCTACCTCGTGGAGGCCTGAACCCATGTCCACCATTTCCTGGATCACCGTGCGGGGGCTGTTCGGGCGTCGCCGGTTCCTCCTGCTGCTGCCGCTGCCCGTGGTGCTGGTGCTGCTCGCCGTGCTCTCCCGCGCGCTCGGGGTGGACCCGGGCGAGTGGGGTCCGCCGGTGCTGGTCGGCCTCGGCCTGGCCGTGGTGCTCCCGGTGGTCGCCCTGATCGTGGGCACCGGCGTGCTCGGTGCCGAGATCGACGACGGCACGGTCGTGCACATCCTGACCAAGCCGCTGCCGCGCTGGCAGATCGTGCTGCCCAAGCTGGCGGTGGCCACCGGCGTCACCGCGGTCACCGTCGCCGTGCCGCTCTACGTGGCGGGTGTGCTGGCCGACTCCGTACGACTCGGGCTGTCGCTCGCCGCCGCGTCGGCGGTCGGTGCGCTGGCGTACTCGGCGCTGTTCGTGGCGTTGAGCCTGCTCACCCGGCGGCCGGTGCTGCTCGGCCTGGTCTACGTGCTGATCTGGGAAGGGCTGCTCGGCAACGTCGTCAGCGGCACCAAGGTGCTCTCCATCCAGCAGTACGTGATCAGCCTCGCCGACCGGATGTCCCCCACCGGGCTGCTGGAGGCCGGCGTCTCGGTGCCGGTGGCGGCGGTGATGGCCGCGTTGATCAGCGTAGGCTTCACCGTGCTGGCGATCGACCGGCTCCGCTCGTTCAGCGCGGCCGGCGAGACGAGCTGATCTCCGACCTGACGGCCGTCCGGCCGGCCCGACCCGCGATGGTAGGGCTGGCCGGATGGACCGGATGGGGCGGCCGGGCGAGGCTGACGGCGTGAGCGCGGAGACGGGGCTGGTGATGGCGCGGGAGTCCTATCCGGGTGCCGGCCGGCACTGGATGGTCAGCCTGGCGGTGGCCGGGTTGGCGGCGGCGGCGACCACCACGGCCGCGCAGGCCACCGGGCACTTCCACTGGTGGGCCGGGTTCGTGCTGATCCCCGGCGCGCTGATCGCCGCCACCGGCGGGCCGCTGCTGGCCCGGGGCGGCGGGCGGGCCTTCGCCGGCTACGTGTTCGCCTGCCTCGGCGCGCTGGTCTTCGCCGTCGGGGCGCTGCTGATGTTCGGCGTGTTCGGGCGGGGCTGGCCCCTGATGGTGATCCTGCCCTGCCTGGCGGTCGCCGGCACCTACCGCTGGCGGCTGGTCCATCCGCTGGCCCGGGGGCTGCACCGGACGGTCTCCCTGCTGGCGCTGGCCGGCGCCCTGCTGCTCGGCGGGACGCTCCAGTTGATCCGCGTCGGCCTGGTCGAGGTGGGGGCCGCCGGGATGTGGGGCGCGTTCCTGATGCTGGCCGGGGTGATCGTGCTGGGCAACGCGGTGGAGCTGACCCGGCACCGGATGCCGTACCGCCTCCAGGCGATCACCCTGCTGGCCGGTCCCGCCGTCGTCGCCTTCCTCCTGGGCCTGCGGCTGCTGCGCGGCTGGTGACCGCGGCGGCTGCGGGGGCTACCGCACCGGCGGGCCTGGTCAGAACGCGCAGGCGACCACGAGTTCCGGGGTGCGGTCGGGGAGCAGGTCCAGCTTGGCGATGCGACCAGCGGCCCGGAGGTCGTCGGCGATCAGGGTCAGCTGTTCCAGCAGGGCTGCCGGGCCGAGCGCCTCGGCCAGCGGCACCTCCGCCTTCATCGACAGCTTCCGCTCCGACTTGGCCCGGCGCACCTGGCTGAGCGCGTCGGCGGCCAGGCGCAGCAGCTCCGGTTCGCCGGCGCCCTGGACCGCCCGGTCCACCTCGTACGTGGTGGGCCAGGTGGCGCGGTGCACCGAGCCGTAGCGCCACCACGACCACACCTCCTCGGTCGCGTACGGCAGCACCGGGGCGAAGAGCCGCAGCTGCACCGAGAGCGCGGTGGCCAGCCCCGCCCGCGCGGAGTCCGCCCCCGGCCCGGCGCCGTAGGCGCGCTCCTTCACCAGCTCGATGTAGTCGTCGCAGAACCGCCAGAAGAAGCCCTCGGCGACCTGCAACGCGGCCGTGTGGTCGTACGCCTCCAGCGCCGACGTGGCGGCGGCGACCACGCCGGAGAGCTCGGCGAGCATGGCGCGGTCCAGCGGCGCGGTGGCCGGCGCCCGCAGCGCGTCGGCGGCGCCCAGCCCGAGGGCGAACCTCGACGCGTTCAGCAGCTTGGTGGCGAGTCGCCGGCCGACCTTGATCTGGGCCGGATCGAAGGCGAGGTCCATGCCCGGCCGGCCGTTGGCCGCCCAGTAGCGCACCGCGTCGGAGCCGTGCTGCTCCAGCAGCGCCATCGGGGTCACCACGTTCCCCTTGGACTTGGACATCTTCTTCCGGTCCGGGTCGAGGATCCAGCCGGAGAGCACCGTGTCCCGCCAGGGCAGCACCCCGTGCTCCAGGTGCGAGCGGACCACCGTGGAGAACAGCCAGGTGCGGATGATCTCCTGTCCCTGCGGGCGCAGGTCCATCGGGAAGACGCTGGCGAACAGCTCCGGATCGGTCTCCCACCCGCCGGCGATCTGCGGGGTCAGCGACGAGGTGGCCCAGGTGTCGAGCACGTCGGGGTCGCCGACGAAGCCGCCCGGGCGGCCCCGCTGCGCCTCCTCGTAGCCGGGCGGGGCGTCGGTGGACGGGTCGACCGGCAGCGCGGACTCCGTCGGCGTGAGAGGCTGGGACCAGTCCGGCTCGCCAGCGTCGTCGAGCCGGTACCACACCGGCACCGGCACGCCGAAGAAGCGCTGCCGGCTGACCAGCCAGTCGCCGGTCAGGCCGCCCACCCAGTGCGCGTAGCGGTGCCGCATGTGCTCCGGCACCCAGCGCAGCTCGCCGCCGCGGGCCAGCAGCTCCTCGCGCAGGCCCGCGTCGCGTCCGCCGTTGCGCAGGTACCACTGCCGGGTCGAGACGATCTCCAACGGCCGGTCGCCGCGCTCGTAGAACTTCACCGGGTGGGTGACGGGCCGCGGCTCGCCGACCAGGTCGCCCGCGTCGGCCAGCAACCGCACCAGCGTCCGCCGGGCGCCGTTGACGCCCTGCCCGGCCAGCGCCGCGTAGGGCTGCGCCGGCACGCCGGCCGGCGGCTCGGGCAGCAGCCGCCCGTCGCGGCCGATCACCACGCGGGTGTCCAGCCGCAGCTCCCGCCACCAGGTCACGTCGGTCAGGTCGCCGAAGGTGCAGACCATCGCGATGCCCGTGCCCTTGGCCGGGTCCGCCAGCGGGTGCGCCCGCACCGGCACCTCGACCGCGAAGACCGGCGTACGCACGGTGCCGCCGACCAGGTCGGCGTACCGCTCGTCGTCGGGGTGGCAGACCAGGGCCACGCAGGCCGGCAGCAGCTCCGGGCGGGTGGTGTCGATGAGCACCTCGCGCCCGCCCGGCCCGGCGAACCGCAGCCGGTGGTACGCCCCGGGCCGCTCCCGGTCCTCCAGCTCCGCCTGCGCGACGGCGGTGGCGAAGCCGACGTCCCAGAGCGTCGGCGCCTCCGCCTGGTAGGCCTCGCCCCGGGCCAGGTTGCGCAGGAACGCCCGCTGCGAGGCCGCCCGGGCCGCCGCGCCGATCGTCGTGTACGTCAACGACCAGTCCACGGAGAGCCCCAGCCGCCGCCAGAGCGCCTCGAAGACCTGCTCGTCGGCGGCGGTCAGCCGCTCGCACAGCGCGATGAAGTTGCGCCGGGAGACCGGGGTCGGGTCCTTGCGGGCGGCCTCGCTCACGGGGGCCTCCGGGGCCCGCCAGTCCGGGTCGTACGGCAGCGCCGGATCGCAGCGCACGCCGTAGACGTTCTGCACCCGGCGCTCGGTGGGCAGGCCGTTGTCGTCCCAGCCCATCGGGTAGAAGACCGTCCGCCCGCGCATCCGTTGGAACCGGGCCACCACGTCGGTGTGCGTGTACGAGAAGACGTGCCCCATGTGCAGCTCGCCCGAGACGGTCGGCGGCGGGGTGTCGATCGCGTACACGTCGGCCCTGCGACCGTTCGGGCCCGGCGCGTCCGACGCCGCGCTGCGCCCCCGACCGGTCGCCTTCGCGCGGTCGAACGCGTACGTGCCCTCCTCCTGCCAGCGGCGGGCCCAGGTCTCCTCGATGCCGTCCAGGGTCGGACGTTCGGGGACGCCGGCCCGGGCCGTCCTCGCCGTATCAGTCATCCGTCGATGGTAGGCACCGGTCGACGGCCGGACCACGGGATGATCCGCCTGCCACGACGGATGTCGTCCGACGCGCCCGGCCGGCGGGTCAGCGGATGATCGGCCGGTTCAGCGGGGGGACCGGGCCGTAGGTGGCCAGCCGGATCCGCAGGCCCCCGTAGGTGCGGGCGTTCGCCCGATCGAGGATCGTGGAGACCGGGGCGTAGGAGTTGCGCTCGTTCGGGTTGGTGCAGGGACCCTGTCCCGGGTCGCCGTGCGACAGGATGCCCAGCGCCTTGCCGTCGGCCTCGGTGAAGAGCGGGCCGCCGCTGTCGCCCGGGCGGGCACAGATGCGCACGTCGATGCCGCCGCTGGTCTTGCCGATGATCTCCCCGCACCGGGTGCCGGGCACGTAGCCGGCGCCCGCGCCCGAGTCGACGTGCTGCTCGCCGTCCTTCGGGGTGTACGCCGACCCGGTGGCGCAGACCACCCAGCCGGACTGGATGGCGCTCCACGGCACGTGCCCGGTGATCGCCACGTCGCGGCTGCCCCGGGTGGCGCATCCGGTGCTGTCCGGCACGCACCAGTAGTTGACCAGGCTGGGCACCTGCGTGGCCCCCGCCGGGTACGCCCACAGCCCGAGCGCGCCGGCCTGGTACGGCATGATCGCGTAGTCGTACGGGAATGCGTTCTCGGCCAGCCCCGGCCTCGACGACTCGACGGTCACCGGCACCTTCGGGCCGAGGAACCGGTGCCAGGTGCGGTCCACCAGCTGGTGCCGCCCCCCGACGACGCAGTGCCCCGCCGTCAGCACGTACGGGTCGCGCAGCCCGGCGACCAGGTTGAAGCCCGTCGTGCAGCCGCCCACGGTGTCGTCGTCGCGCGGCACGTCCAGCCGGATGCCGCCGCGCATCGGCGCCTGCGCGCAGTCGCGCGGGTCGCAGGCCTTCTGCACCGAAACCTCGGCGATCCGGGCCTGTGCGCGGGCCGGCACCCCGGCGGCACGCACCGCCCCGGCCAACCGGGGGTCGCCGGCGGCGATCCGGTCGCCGGTCAGCACGACGACCTCGTTGGCCCGCTCGTCCACCACCACGTCGGCGCCGGCCGTGGCGTCGAGCGTGGTGGCCAGTCGGGTCGCCGCCTCGGTGAGCTGCCGCAGCGGGTGGCGCACCGGCACCACCCGGACGCGCGCCGCGTCCGGCATGCCGGCCAGCGCCGCCCGGACCGGTCCGGCGTCGGTGGCGGCGACGGTCAGCACGCCGCCGGCGGCCTGGTCCAGCCACATCCCGCCGTACGCGGCGGGGAGCTCCGTGGCGAGCCGGGCGGCCAGCGGCGCGGACAGCTCCTGGAGGGCGAGCCGCCGGGCCGCCTCGTCGGCGTCGATCCGGTAGCGGTCGCGCAGGTAGGAGACCGAGGCGGGGCTGCCGGCGGCGACCTCGGCGGTCGGCCGGGACCGGAGGGTCGCCGCCGCGCCCGGCGTGGCGCCGCCCCCGGGGCGGCTGCCGGGCCCGCTGCGGGCGCGGACCGGCG
>NZ_JBAKHL010000080.1:0-28454 GCF_036902715.1 Micromonospora sp. CPCC 205546 | reverse complement strand
GCCGTCCCTCCCGCCGGCGGCCTCCGCGCCGCCGCCGACCTCCGCGCCGTCGCCGCCGAGCCGCGCGGGCGGACCGGCCGCGCGGCTCGACGGCCCGTGCCTCCCCTCGCCGCGCGCACGACACGGGGGCGGTGGGTGCGCGCGGGCGGGCGGACACGCCGTGGGAGTTCCGTCGACCCCGGCGCGTGTCGGTGCGCGCCAGTAGGCTTCTCGCCGTGCTGGACACCCTCGACGCCGCCGCGGTCCGCCGTTGGTGCGTGGGCGGGCTGGCCGCGCTCAAGCGCCACCAGGGCGAGATCGACGACCTGAACGTCTACCCGGTGCCCGACGGCGACACCGGCACCAACATGGTGCTCACCCTCACCTCCGCCCAGCAGGCGCTCGCGATGGACCTCGGCACCCTCCCGGAGGACGGGCCCACCGCGCACGGGCACGCGCTGCGGCTGATGGCCCGGGGCGCGCTGCTCGGCGCGCGGGGCAACTCGGGGGTGATCCTCTCGCAGATCCTGCGCGGCTTCGCCGACGCCGTCGTCGCCGTGCCCGCCGTCCGGGGGCGCGAGCTGGCCGCCGCCCTGCGCGACGGCACCGCCGCCGCCTACGCCGCGGTCGCCCGCCCGGTCGAGGGCACGCTGCTCAGCGTCGTCGCCGCCGCCGCGCACGCCGCCGAACACGCCGACAGCGACGACCTGCGTGCCGTCGCCCGGGCGGCGGCGGGCGGGGCCGCGCACGCCCTGGCGCGCACCCCGGAGCAGCTCCCGGCGCTGGCCCGGGCCGGCGTGGTGGACGCCGGCGGCCGGGGCCTGTGCCTGCTGCTCGACGCCCTGGTCGAGGTCGTGACCGGCGAGAGCTTCGAGCGGCCGGCGCCCGCGCCGCGCCCGGCCGGTGCGGCGGCCACCGCCGTGCGCGAGACCGGTTCCGAGGAGTACGCGTACGAGGTGCAGTACCTGCTCGACGCCGGGCCGCAGGAGGTGGCCCGGCTGCGCGCCGAGCTGAGCGCCCTGGGCGACTCGCTGGTCGTCGTCGGCGACGGCAGCGCCAGCGTGGGCACCTGGAACGTGCACGTGCACGTCAACGACGTGGGCGCGGCCATCGAGGCGGGCGTGGTGGCCGGCCGGCCGCACCGCATCTCGGTGACCCGCTTCGCCGACCATGTCGCACCGGCGCCGCCCCCGGTGGCGGCGGACGGGCGGGCCGCCGTGGTGGTGGCCGCCGGGGCGGGCATCGCCGGGCTGTTCGCCGGCGAGGGCGCGACGGTGGTGCCCGGCAACCCGTCGATCGGCGAGCTGGTGGACGCGATCCGCGGCACCGGGGCAGCCCGCGTGGTGGTGCTGCCCAACGACCCCGACACGCAGGCCGTGGCGAGCGCCGCCGCCCGGGAGGCGCACGCCTTCGGCATCAAGGTCAGCGTCGTGCCGACGCGCTCGCCGGTGCAGGCGCTGGCCGCCCTCGCCGTGCGCGACCCGGGGCGGCGCTTCTCCGACGACGTGATCGCGATGGCCGAGGCGGCCGGCGCCTGCCGCTACGCCGAGGTCTGCCACGCCCGCCGCGAGGCGCTGACCGTCGCCGGCCCCTGCCGCCCCGGCGACGTGCTGGCGCTGGTCGAGGGGGAGGTGCACCTCATCGGGTCCGACCTGACCGACACCTGCGTCGCCGTGGTCGACCGGATGCTCGGTGGCGGCGGCGAGCTGGTGACGCTGCTCTCGGGGGCGGACGCGCCCGACGGGCTGGCCGACGCGGTCCGTGAGCACGTCGGGCGGCGCTGGCCGTTCGTCGAGGTGCAGGCCTACCGGGGCGGGCAGCCGCACTATCCGCTCCTGGTGGGGGTCGAATGACGTCCGAGCCGTCGACGATGGACACGCCGCTGAAGAAGCTGGTCGGCGAGAAGACCGCGAAGGCCCTCGCCGGGCATCTCGACCTGCACACCGCCGGCGACCTGGTCTACCACTTCCCGCGCCGCTACGACGAGCGTGGCGAACACACCGACATCCGCTCGCTCGACGTCGGTGAGCAGGCCACCGTGCTGGCCCAGGTGCAGCGCACCGCCGTACGCCCAATGCGCCAGCGCCGGGGCAACCTGCTGGAGGTGACGGTCGGCGACGGCACGGGCGGCACCCTGACCCTGACGTTCTTCGGCAACCAGGCCTGGCGCGAGCGCGAGCTGCGCCCCGGCCGGTGGGGGCTCTTCGCCGGCAAGGTCACCGAGTTCCGCGGCAAGCGGCAGCTCAACGGCCCGGAATACGTCCTGCTCGGCGAGGGCGGCGACGGCGAGGCGGCGGCCAGCGAGGAGATCGAGGAGTTCGCGGGCGCGCTGATCCCGGTCTACCCGGCCGCGGCGGCCGTGCCCACCTGGGTGGTCGCCCGCTGCGTCCGGGTGGTGCTGGACACGTTCACCGCGCCGGAGGACCCGCTGCCCTCGGCCCTGCGGGCGAGCCGCAACCTGGGCGGCATCGGCACGGCTCTGCGCGAGATCCACCGGCCGACCAGCAAGGAGGCGCTCTACCGGGCCCGGCACCGGCTCAAGTGGGACGAGGCGTTCGCCGTGCAGCTCACCCTGGTGCAGCGCAAGCACCGCGCCGCCGCCTCGCCGGCCCGGCCCCGCCCGGCGCGGCCCGGCGGCCTGCTCGACGCCTTCGACGCCCGGCTGCCCTACGAGCTGACGCCCGGCCAGCGCGACGTGGGCGTGGAGATCGCGGCGGACCTGGCCACGGCCCATCCGATGCACCGGCTGCTCCAGGGCGAGGTCGGTTCCGGCAAGACGGTGGTCGCGCTGCGCGCGATGCTCCAGGTGGTCGACGCGGGCGGGCAGGCCGCGCTGCTGGCCCCGACCGAGGTGCTCGCCGCGCAGCACCACCGGGGCATCCTCGACCTGCTCGGGCCGCTCGGGCGGGCCGGCGAGCTGGGCGCGGCCGACGACGCCACCCGGGTCGAGCTGGTCACCGGCTCGCTGGGCGCCGTGGCCCGCCGGCGGGCGCTGGCCGAGGTCGCCAGCGGCGCCGCCGGCATCGTGCTCGGCACCCACGCTCTGCTCTACGAGGGCGTCGACTTCGCCGACCTCGGCCTGGTGGTGGTCGACGAGCAGCACCGCTTCGGCGTGGAGCAGCGCGACGCGCTGCGCGCCAAGGCCGAGCAGCCGCCGCACGTGCTGGTGATGACGGCCACCCCGATCCCGCGCACGGTGGCGATGACCGTCTACGGCGACCTGGAGACCTCCACGCTGTCCCAGCTGCCGCAGGGCCGCTCGCCGATCGCCTCGCACGTGGTCCCGGCCGCCGAGAAGCCGGCCTTCCTGGACCGGGCCTGGCGCCGGGTGCGCGAGGAGGTGGCCGCCGGGCACCAGGCGTACGTCGTCTGCCCGCGCATCGGCGAGGGGCCGGCGAGCGAGGAGGAGCCGCCGCCGGAGGACGACAACGGGCGCCGGCCGCCGATGGCGGTCACCGAGGTGGCGCCGTTGCTCGCCGAGGGGCCGCTGCACGGCCTGCGCATCGGCGTGCTGCACGGTCGGCTGCCCGCCGACGAGAAGGACACGGTCATGCGCTCCTTCGCCGCCGGCGACGTCGACGTGCTGGTCGCCACGACAGTGGTCGAGGTCGGCGTCAACGTGCCGAACGCGACCGTGATGATCGTGCTCGACGCCGACCGCTTCGGCGTCTCCCAGCTGCACCAGCTGCGCGGCCGGGTCGGCCGGGGATCCGCCCCGGGGCTCTGCCTGCTGGTCACCGAGGCGCTGGAGGGCACCCCCGCGCGGGAGCGGCTCGACGCGGTGGCCTCCACCACCGACGGGTTCAAGCTCGCCGAGCTGGACCTGGAGCAGCGCCGGGAGGGCGACGTGCTGGGCGCGACCCAGTCGGGGCGCCGCTCGCACCTGCGGCTGCTCTCGCTGCTGCGCGACGCCGACCTGATCCGCGACGCCCGGGCCGAGGCGATCGCCCTGGTCGACGAGGATCCGGAGCTGGCCCGGCACCCGGCGTTGGCCGCGTCGGTGGCCGCCCTGGTCGACGAGGAACGTGCCGAATACCTGGAGAAGGGTTGATCTAGGCTTCGACGGATGTCCGCATCCTCATTCGACAGTGGCGTGCTCCTGCTGGCCCGGGGCGACGAGATCCTGACGGAACGGGTCGTCGGGGTGACCGATCGGAGCACCGGTGTCCACTGCGCTCCCGGGACCCGGTTCCAGATCGCCTCGATCAGCAAGCAGATGGCCGCCGCGGCGGTGTTGTTGCTCGCCGAGCGTGGTGCGCTGAGCCTGTCCGATCCGGTCGTGCGCTGGCTGCCCAGCCCGCCGCCGGAATGGTCCGGCATCACGCTGCACCACCTGCTCACCCACACCTCGGGCCTGGGCCACTGGGAGGAGTACCCGGCGGTCAGTCTCGTCGACCCGGCCGAGCCGGACGACCTGCTCGGCTTGTTCGCCGCGGTGCCGCCGCTGTTCCGGCCCGGAGCCGGGTGGCACTACAGCAGCCCCGGCTACGTGCTGTTGGCCCGGAGCGTCGAGCGCGCGGCCGACCGGCCGTACGCCGAGTTCCTCGCCGAGGAGGTCTTCGCGCCGCTGGGCATGACGGGCAGCTTCGCCGGTGCGGGCGACGGACGGCCGGACGTGGCGGTCGGCCACGAGGACGGCCGTCCGGTGCCGTCCTGGGACCTGGCGACCGTGAGCATGGGCGCGGGTGACGTCTGGTGCACCGGGGCGGACCTGCTCACCTGGCTCGACGTGCCGCGCCGGGGCCGGCTGCTCGCCCCGGCCTCGGTGGCGGCGATGACCGCCCCACACGCGCCCACCGGCCGGCCCGGGGAGGCGTACGGCTACGGGTTCTTCGTCGGCCCGCTGGTCGGCGCACGGGCGCTGCACCACTCGGGGGACAACGGCGGCTACAAGGCGTTCGCGGCCTGGCTGCCCGACTCGGACCAGCGGCTCGTGCTGCTGACCAACCAGGCCGAGGTCGACACGGTCGCGATCACGTCGGTGCTCGGTCCCGCCGAGGCGCGTTGATCGGGTGCGGACGCCGACCGGGTGGCGGACGCGCCCTCGGTGCGGGACGGCGGGGCCGACAGGTCGTCACGGGTCCGCTCGTCGCCTCGGGTGCTTCGTCCACCGGCCGGGCCGTCGCGTAGCGTCGGGGCATGCGCAGGGAGCGACGGTGACCCGGATCGTGGCCGGAACCCTCGGTGGGCGCCGGATCGCCGCCCCGCCCGGCGCGGGCACCCGGCCCACGTCGGACCGGGTGCGCGAGGCGTTGTTCAGCGCCGTGCAGGCCGAGGTCGACCTGGCCGGTGCCCGCTTCGCCGACCTCTACGCCGGGTCCGGGGCGGTTGGTCTGGAGGCGCTCTCCCGGGGTGCCGCGCACGTGCTGCTGGTGGAGTCCGATCCCCGGGCGGCCCGGGTGATCCGGGAGAACGTGGCGACGCTGCGCGCCGCTCCGGCCGCCCGGCTGGTCACCGGCCGGGTCGCCACCGTGCTGGCGGCCGGCCCGGACGGCGACCCGTACGACGTGGTCTTCGCCGACCCGCCCTACGCGGTGCCCGACGCGGAGATCACCGCGATGCTCGCCGCGCTGGTCGGCGGCGGCTGGCTGGCCCCGGACGCCCTCGTGGTGGTGGAGCGGGCCAGTCGTACCGGCCCGGTCGGGTGGGTGCAGGGTGTCACCGGCGAGCGCAGCCGCCGCTACGGCGAGACGACCCTTTGGTACGGTCGCCGATCATGAGACGTGCGGTGTGTCCCGGCTCGTTCGATCCGGTCACCAACGGGCACCTCGACATCGTCGGCCGGGCGAGCCGGCTGTTCGACGAGGTGATCGTGGGCGTGCTGGTCAACCAGTCGAAGAGCGGCCTGTTCACCGTCGAGGAGCGGATCGACATGCTCCGCGAGGTGACCGCCTCCTACGAGAACGTCCGGGTCGAGTCGTTCCGGGGCCTGCTGGTCGACTTCTGCCGGGCGCAGCAGGCGAGCGTGCTGATCAAGGGCCTGCGGGCGGTCAGCGACTTCGACTACGAGCTGCAGATGGCACAGATGAACATCGGCCTGGCCGGCGTGGAGACCCTTTTCATGCCGACCAACCCGCTCTACTCGTTCCTCTCCTCCAGCCTGGTCAAGGACGTGGCGAAGTGGGGCGGGGACATCTCCGCCCACGTGCCCGACCGGGTCCGCGAGGAGTTGAGCGCCCGGCTCGTCCCGCCCTCGCGCGACTGACCTCGCACGGGCACCCCCAGCGCCTCCGTCCCCCCGTCGGCCGAGTCCGGCGGGGGATCCCGCCGTGGCGTAACGCGACGCGCCGGGGCCGGGGTGAGCGGTGCGCGGTGGTGGGGGCGCGACATGATGTGTGCAGCGGGAAACCGGCCGTAGCCCGCATCATGTAGATCGGCCCGACGAACGACAGGAGTGAGGTACCGGTGGACCCGCTCGATCGCATCGACGAACTGATCACCATGGTGGAGCAGGCCCGCTCCGTCCCGATGTCGCGCAACAACTGCATGGTCGACCGGGGAGAGTTCATCGCGGCCCTCGACGACCTGCGCGCCGAACTCCCCGCCGACCTGCGCCGGGCCGCCGCGCTGCTGGAGGAGCGGGACAAGATCATGGAGGCCGGCAAGCGCGAGGCCGACCGGATCATCAGCGAGGGTGAGGCGGAACACGCCCGGCTGGTCTCGGTGAACGAGATCACCGTCTCCGCCGAGCATGAGGGCGCGCGGATCATCGCCGAGGCCCGCGCCGAGGCGCAGCGCCTGCGCGAGGAGGTCGACGACTACGTCGACACCGCGCTGGCCAACTTCGAGCAGTTCCTCACCCGGGCGCTGGCCTCGATAGAGCGGGGCCGGGACAAGATGCACGCGCTGCGTGAGATCGGCACCTTCGGTGGGGAGGAGGCGGAACGCCCGCTACCCTTCTGAGCGGCACCTCACCAGCCGGCAGACGGGGCGGGCGTCGCCCCCGGTTCGACGGTCCGGCGGTCGCCCAGGTAACCTCTTTTGTCGGCCTCTCACCGGCCGGAGTCTGACTATGCCCAAACACACGCCATCGACACTCGACCCCAGGTCGCCGCTGGTCCTCGACACGAGGGAGCTGCCGCGCCGACCTGGTGCCTTGCGTACGGTCAAGCGGGTGGTGCCGGCACCGGCGGACCTCGGCGGCGAGATGATCGCCGTGCCGCAGGGCGCGGACCTCGACCTCGACCTGAGGTTGGAGTCGGTGTCCGAGGGCGTGCTCGTCTCGGGAACCGTCACCGGTTCCGTCCGGGGCGAGTGCGGTCGCTGCCTACGCGAGATCGACGACTCGCTGGCTGTGCGGATCCAGGAGCTGTACGCGTACGAGAACAGCACCACGGATACCACGACCGACGAGGACGAGGTGGGCCGGATGCAGGGCGATCTGATCGACCTGGAGCCGGCGCTGCGGGACGCGGTGGTGCTCACGCTGCCGACCAACCCGCTCTGCCGGGAGGACTGCCCTGGACTGTGCCCCGAATGCGGGGTGCACCGGGACGATCTGCCGGCCGACCACAGTCACGAGCAGATCGACCCGCGTTGGGCGGGCCTGTCGCAACTGAACCGTAAAGAGGAGTAGGAACCGTGGCCGTCCCCAAGCGCAAGATGTCGCGCAGCAACACCCGCGCCCGCCGGGCGAACTGGAAGGCGACCGTGGTCGCGACCGTGGCCTGCCCCCAGTGCAAGTCGGCCAAGCTGCCGCACGCCGCCTGCTCCGTCTGCGGCACCTACAACGGCCGCCAGGTTCTCGAGGTCTGACCTGGACGCCGAGTGACGCCCCCGACCCCCGGTCGGGCGGCGCGCGCACCCTGGCAATCGCCCGGTGTCCCGGCTCCCTCCGACGTCGGTCGGCCTGTTCCGGCCGGCGTCCCGGTGGAGCCGGGCACCGCGCGGATCGCCGTTGACCTCCTCGGCGGGGACGACGCTCCCGCCGTCGTGGTTGACGGCGCTCTGCGGGCCGTGCGCGCCGACCCTGACCTGCACCTGCTGCTCGTCGGTCCGGCCGAGGCCGCCGGCGAGGTGATCCGTGCCCTCGACCCGGGGCAGCGCGCCCGGGTCACCGTACGGCCGGTGCGCGTCGCCGTCGGCATGGCCGACCACCCCGTGGCCGCCCGCGCCGACAGCACCGTCCGCGCCGCCGTGCACGCCGTGCGCGACGGCGTCGCCGACGCGTTCGTCTCGGCGGGCTCGACCGGCGCCACCGTCACCGCCGTCGCGCTCGGCCTCGGCCGCTGGCCCGACGTGCGCCGTCCCGCGCTGGTCGCCACCCTGCCGGCCGTCGCCGGCCCGGTGGTCCTGCTGGACGTCGGCGGCTCGCTGGAGCCGCGTCCGGTCACCCTGGCCCGCCACGCCGTGCTCGGTGCCGCCTACGCGGCGGTGGCACACGCCGTCACCGCGCCCCGGGTGGGGCTGCTGTCGGTGGGCACCGAAGCGGGCAAGGGCGACCGCGCCCGCCGGCTCGCCGACCCCGTCCTCGCCGCCGCGACGCTGCCCTGCGGCGGCCGCTACGTCGGCCTCGTCGAGGGCTACGACGTCTCCCTCGGCGCGCGCGCCGATGTGGTGGTCACCGACGGGTTCACCGGTAACGTGCTGCTCAAGGCGATCGAGGGCGCGTACGCGATGGCCGGCGGGGCGCCCTCCGGTGGGGTCGCCCCCCGCGCGGCGGCCCTGCTCGGAGTCGCCGGGACGGTGGTCGTCTGCCACGGGGCCGCCCGCGCCGAGGACGTCGCCGCGGGCATCGCGCTGGCCGCCCATCTCTGGCGGCGCCGCGCCAACGACCAGGTACGGGCGCTGCTCGACGGCGCCGAGGCGGGCGACCGCGAGGACAGCACCGACCGCATCATCGACACCGAGGTACCCACATCATGAGCAACGACAAGCGGCGGCGGGCGTCCGTCGGTCACCTGGAAGCCGCATTCGGCGTCAGCCTGGATCCGGAGCTGCTCGAGCGCGCGCTGACCCACCGCTCGTACGCGTACGAGAACGGCGGCCTGCCCACCAACGAGCGGTTGGAGTTCCTGGGCGACTCGGTGCTCGGCGTGGTGATCACCACCGCGCTGTTCCACAACCACCCCGACCTGCCCGAGGGGCAGCTGGCCAAGCTGCGGGCCAGCGTGGTCAACATGCGCGCCCTCGCCGACGTGGCCCGGGGCCTCGGCCCGGACGGGCTCGGCGCCTACCTCCTGCTGGGCAAGGGGGAGGAGACCACCGGCGGCCGGGACAAGGCGAGCATCCTCGCCGACACCCTGGAGGCGCTGCTCGGCGCGATCTACCTGCAGTACGGGCTGGACACCGCCGCCATCGTCATCCACCGGCTGTTCGACCCGCTGATGGCGGAGTCGGCGGGTCGGGGCGCGGCCCTGGACTGGAAGACCAGTCTCCAGGAGCTGACGGCGGCGCTCGGACTCGGCGTCCCCGAGTACCGCATCGAGGGCACCGGGCCGGACCACCTGAAGACGTTCACCGCCTGGGTGGTGGTCGCCGGCAACCGCTACGGCGGGGCCGACGGGCGCAGCAAGAAGGAAGCCGAGCAGCGGGCCGCCGAGGCGGCCTGGCGCACGCTCACCGACCAGGCGGAGCGGGAGCCGGCCGGGGCGGGCGACCCGGTGGCCGAGGACCCGACGGTGGAGACCGCCGAGGCGGGCCTGGGCCGTGCCTGAGCTGCCCGAGGTCGAGACGGTCCGGCAGGGGCTGGCCCGCTGGGTCACCGGCCGGCGGATCTCCTCCGTCGAGGTGCGCCACCCCCGGGCCGTACGGCGGCACGCGCCCGGCGGCGGGCACTTCGCCGACGTGCTGGCCGACCGGACGGTGCTGGACGTACGCCGCCGCGGCAAGTACCTGTGGCTGCCGCTGGACAGCGGCGACGCCGTGATCGGACACCTCGGCATGTCGGGTCAGCTGCTGGTGCAGCCCGCCGACGCCCCCGACGAGACGCACCTGCGGGTCCGGTTCCGGTTCACCGACGACGGTCCCGAGCTGCGTTTCGTCGACCAGCGCACGTTCGGCGGCCTGTCTGTCTCCACCGGGGGCGCGGAGCTGCCGGCGGAGATCGCGCACATCGCCCGGGACCCGATGGACCCGCAGTTCTCCGCAACGGCGTTCGTCGCCGCGCTGCGCCGGCGGCGCACCGAGGTCAAGCGGGCGCTGCTGGACCAGACGCTGATCTCCGGGGTGGGCAACATCTACGCCGACGAGGCGCTGTGGCGGGCGAAGCTGCACGGCGCCCGCCCCACAGACGCGTTGACCGGCCCGGCCGCGCTGCGGCTGCTGGGTCACGTCCGCGACGTCCTCGCCGAGGCGATCACGTCCGGCGGCACCAGCTTCGACGCCCTCTACGTCAACGTCAACGGCGAGAGCGGTTACTTCGACCGGGCCCTGAACGTCTACGGGCGGGAGGGACTGCCGTGCCCCCGGTGCGGCGCGCCCGTCCGGCGCGAGGCGTTCATGAACCGCTCGTCCTACAGCTGCCCGCGTTGTCAGCCCCGCCCCCGGGCGACGCTCCGGGGGTGACCCCCGGACGGGCCCGGACCGCCCGCGGCGTGTCGGCCCGGTCGGGCCACGGGAAGGTGCCGGTGCTCAGGGCGCCGCGCAGGGGATCCGCCACGCGTCGAGCTGGCGTTGCTTGCGCATCGAGGAGAAGCCGTAGCCCACGGTGGTCACGCAGAAGTCCGTCGTCGAGCCCGCGTACTCCACGTGGAACACCGGTTTGCCCGCCTCGACGAACGGCAGCAGCCGGTCGCACCGGTCGAGCCGCACGCACTCCTCGTTGACGGCGAAGTCGAAGTCCGGGGCCAGGGCGGCCACCTGCTGCAGGTCGTTGACCAGGCCGGGGGAGAGGCTCAGCGAGCGGGCCAGCCCGGCCAGCCGGCGGTTGAACAGCAGTTGGTCGTCGAAGCCGAGCGGGAAGCCCGACCGGTGCGCGTAACCGTCGGCGTCGGCCAGCGCGACCGCCCCGAAGCCCTTGCCCCGGCAGAGCCGGAACCGGTCGGCCAGCACCGGGCGCAGCGTGTCCCACTGCCGTACGTCGAGCCAGCGGCTCTGCGGCCGGTGCGACACGGCGCCCCGTACGGCGGCCGGGAACCGGTCGGCGTCCGGGTCGCCCGGCAGGACGGAGCCGACGTGCACCTGGCAGACCAGCCGGCGGTCGCGGGAACGCAGCTCGGTGGTCTGCGCGGCGGTGGTGGCGACCGGGTCGAGCAGGAAGACGTCCGCCTCGACGGTCGGGTCGAGCACGCCGCTGAGCTGCCACTGCCACCGCCATCGGCCCGATGACGCCGCCGGCCAGCTGGTCGGGGCGCCCGGGGCGGTGAGGTCCACCCGACAGGCGGCGAGCACGCCCAGCAGCGCGAGCGCGACGCAGGCCGGCAGGGCAACGCGCAGGCCCCGCCCGACGGCGCGCGTACGCGGCCGGATCCGCATCGGCAGCTCCGCAGGTCGCGGGCGGTCGTGCACCGCCCGGGCGGGTACGCCGTGTCGGCGTACCTCACCCGGTCAAACGAGCGCGGACCCGGCCACGACTCGCGTTCAGCGCGGCGCGGCGAAGACCTGCGTCCAGTACGGCCCGTTACTGCTGGCGACGCCGACGCCGATCTCGGTGAAGGCGCAGTTCAGGATGTTGGCCCGGTGGCCGGGGCTGTTCATCCAGGCGTCCATGACGGCGGCCGGCGTCTTCTGGTTCCAGGCGACGTTCTCGCCGTAGGTGCGCCAGGAGTAGCCGACCCGGTCCAGCCGCGTCCCGACGTTGCTGCCGTCGCTGCCGGTGTGCGACATGTTGCGGTGGTCGGCCTGGTCCTGGCTGTGCCGCTGGGCCGCGGTCGTCAGCTTGTCGTCGATGCCCACCGCGCCGCAGCCGGCCTTGGCGCGCTCGGCGTTGACCAGGTCGACGACCTGCCGGGCCTCGCTGCCGGCCCCGCTGCTGCCGACCGGGGCCTTCGTGCCGCCGCCGGTCGGGGCGGCGCTCCGCTCGGGGGTGCGCCGGGAGGGCGCCGTGGTGCGCGACGGTGCCGGCGTCGGCCTGGCGGTCCTGGTGGCGGACGGGGTGGGCTTGGCGGTGGTGGGCGCGGTGCTCGGGGTGGGGGAGGCCAGCGCGTCACCGGGCGCCGATTCGGTGGCCGGCAGCACCGGGGCGGCGGCGATCGTGTCGTCGACGGCGGCCGGCTGGGTCGCCGGCCCGCCGCCGGTCAGCGTGACCGCGCCGACGCCGAGGCTCACCACGAGGGTGGCGGCAGCGGCGGCGCCACCGATCAGCAGCGGGCGGGGGAACCGGCGGCGCGGGCGGTGGCGGCCCTCGGTGCCGGCGGGCGTCGCGGTCGCCGGGGCGGCCCCCAGCGCGGCGAGGTCGACCGGGGCGTCCGTCGACGCGGCGGGCGCGGGCCGCCAGCGCCCGGTCGGGGCGTCGTCGGGCTCGGGCTGCCACTGGGCGGTCGGGGCGTGGTCGGGCTCGGACGCCCAGCGCGCGGTCGGGGCGTGGTCGGGTTCGGGTCGCCACTGGGCGGCCGGCTCGGACTGCCAGCGTGCGGTCGGCTGGTCGCGGTGCCATTCGTCGGCGGGCCGCTGCGGGTCGTCCCCGAACAGGTAGGCCGATCGCGGCTCCGGACGGTCGGTGAGCCAGGCCGGCGGCTCGTCGCCCAGCGGCTGCTCGCGGCGCCGGGGCGCGCCGTCCGGGTCGTTCGGATCGGTCCAGCCGTACACGCCTTGCCTCCAAGGGGTCGCTTGCGGGGCCGGGGTGACGCTACGTGGCGGGCGCGAACAGCGGCAACGTGGCTAAGGAAGAGTTAAGGGGAAGCCGGGCGCCTCGGTGGGGACTTCCCGCGATCCGAGGCGTAGAGTCAGGGTGTCCGGACAGAGTGTGTCCGCGCCTTGTGGCAGCCCCCCGCCAAGTGGTCAGGTCGACGTGGAAATGATCTACGGCCTGCGAGAACTTGACGAATGAGGGGGTGTCGGCTCAATATGTAGGTGTCGCCAGTCGCGCCCGGTCATGCCCAGAATCGTCTGGGGTGACAGCCGCGTACACATTTGGGCGCGCGTTGGCCGGCCCTTCCGGCAGCGCATATCAAGGAGTCAACATGGCTAAGGCCCTGTACGGCCACGTAGGTGCGGCGCCCGATCGGCGCCTGCTCGACGAGGTCACCCGACTGCGTGCCACGGTTCGGGGTCTGGAGTTCGAGATCACGCGACTGCGTGCCGAGAATGATCGGCTCGCGGCGGCTGCGGCGGAGGCGGATGATCTGCTCCGTCTGGCCGAGCCCGCGCTGACCTGATCTCCAGATCGCAAAACTGAATCGCACCACGCACAAAGAGCGCGCCGACACTTCTGTGCCGGCGCGCAGCTCTGTCCGCACCATTTCGCCGGTGCCCAATCAATGATCTTGTGTGGCGCCGCCGGACGAATCCCGCGCCGCCCGAGCCGCCGCCCGTCCCGCCGACGGGCCCGCGGGAGAGCCGGGGCGGCGAAGGGGCCCGTGTGGCCCCGGCGAGGGTCCGGCGGTCGCCAGGCGGGTCGAGTGCCCGGCTGTTCCCCGTCCCGGGTTAGTCTGCGGGTTCACCCAGGTCCGCGCAGCCGGCGACGGTACGGCGGCCACCGGACGAGGATCGAGAAGGTGCATCTCAAGAGCCTGACGGTGAAGGGATTCAAGTCCTTCGCCTCCGCGACGACGCTGAAGCTGGAGCCCGGGATCACCTGCGTGGTCGGTCCCAACGGCTCCGGCAAGTCCAACGTCGTCGACGCCATCGCCTGGGTGCTCGGCGAGCAGGGCGCCAAGGCGCTGCGCGGCGGCAAGATGGAGGACGTCATCTTCGCCGGCACCGCCGGCCGTGCCCCCCTGGGCCGGGCCGAGGTGACCCTCACCATCGACAACACCGACGGCGCGCTGCCGATCGAGTACACCGAGGTGTCGATCACCCGCCGGATGTTCCGCTCCGGCGAGAGCGAGTACGAGATCAACGGCGACTCCTGCCGGCTGCTCGACATCCAGGAACTGCTGTCGGACTCGGGCATCGGCCGGGAGATGCACATCATCGTCGGCCAGGGCCGGCTCGACGGGATGCTGCACGCCAAGCCGGAGGACCGGCGGTCGTTCATCGAGGAGGCGGCCGGCGTCCTCAAGCACCGCAAGCGCAAGGAGAAGGCGCTGCGGAAGCTCGACGCGATGCAGACGAACCTCAACCGGCTCACCGACCTGACCGCCGAGCTGCGCCGCCAGCTCAAGCCGCTGGGCCGGCAGGCGGAGGTGGCCCGCCGCGCCGCGGCCATCCAGGCGAACCTGCGCGACGCCCGGCTGCGGCTGCTCGCCGACGACCTGGCCACCCTGCGCGCCACCCTCGACCGGGAGATCGCCGACGAGACCGCGGTGCGCGAGCGGCGCGAGCAGGTCGAGGCCGAGCACACCGAGGTGCAGGCGCGCCTCGGCGAGCTGGTGGCGGCCCTCGCCGAGGATGCGCCGCTGCTGGCCGCCGCCCAGGACACCTGGTACAAGCTCTCGGCCCTCTCCGAGCGGTTCCGCTCCATCGAGCAGCTCGCCCGGGAACGGCTGCGGCACCTCAGCGCCGGCGGGGACGACGAGCGCCCCGGTCGCGACCCCGACCAGTTGGAGGCCGAGGCCGAGCGGATCCGGGAGCAGGAGGAGGAGTTGCGCGCCGCGCTCACCGACGACCAGATCCGGTTGGCCGAGGCCGTCGAGCACCGCCAGGAGTTGGAGCGGCAGCTCGCCGCCGCCGAACGCGAGCTGGTCGCCGCGGCCAAGGCGATCGCGGACCGGCGGGAGGGCCTGGCCCGGCTGACCGGTCAGGTCAACTCCGCCCGGGCCCGGACCACCAGCGCCGGCGAGGAGATCGAACGGCTCGCCGCCGCACACACCGACGCGCTGGCCCGGGCCGACCAGGCCCAGGCCGAACTCGACGCCGTCGCGGAGCAGTCCACCGAGGCCGACCGGGACAACGCCGACCTCGATGCCCGGCACGCCGAGGCGGTCGCCGCCCAGGAGCGGGCGCAGGCCACCGTGCGGTCGCTGACCGACGCGGAGCGGGCGGCGGAGAAGGACGCCGCGACCTGGAAGGCCCGGGAGGAGGCGCTCGCCCTCGGCCTGCGCCGCAAGGACGGCGCGGGCGCGCTGCTGGCCCGCGCCGACGAGGTCCCGGGCCTGCTGGGCAGCCTGGCCGGGCTGCTCACCGTCGCCCCCGGGCAGGAGGCCGCGCTCGCCGCCGCCCTCGGCGGGCTCGCCGACGCGGTCGCGGTCAGCGGCGTCGACGAGGCCGTCGAGGCCATGCGGCTGCTGAAGATCTCCGACGCCGGCCGCGCCGGCCTGCTGGTCGGCAGCCCCGCCGGCCCGGGCATGGACGGTTCCGCCGACGCGCTGCGGCCGAAGCTGCCCGACGGCGCCCGCTGGGCGCCCGACCTGGTCGAGTGCTCCCCGCAGATCCGCCCCGCGGTGCACCGGGCGCTGCGCGACGTGGCGCTGGTCGACGACCTCGCGGCGGCGGCCGAGGTGGTCGCCGGCAACCCGGAGCTGCGCGCCGTCACCCCCGACGGGGACGTGGTGGGCGCGTACGCGGCGGCCGGCGGGTCGGCCAAGGCGCCCAGCTTCATCGAGGTGCAGGCCGCCGTCGAGGAGGCCCGGTCGAACCGCCTCGCCGCCGAGCGCGCCGGCGCGGAGCTGCGCGAACAGCTCGTCGACGCCCGCGCCGAGGTGGCCGCCGCCAAGGAGACGGTGCAGCACGCCGCCGCCGCCAAGCGGGAGGCGGAGAGCCACCGCAACGCCGCCGCCCGCCGCCTGGCCGAGCTGGGCGCGGCGGCCCGCTCCGCGAAGGCGGAGACCGACCGGCTCGGCGAGTCGCGGGCCCGCGCGGAGGCCGCCCGGGAGCGGGACCTGCTGACCCTGGCCGAGCTGGAGGAGCGGCTTCGGCTGGCCGAGGAGACCCCCGTCGACGCGGAACCCTCCACGGAGGAACGCGACCAGCTCGCCGCGATGGTGCCGCAGGCGCGGCAGAACGAGATGGAGGTCCGGCTCGCGGTGCGTACCGCCGAGGAACGGGTCTCCTCGATCGCCGGCCGCGCGGACTCGCTGCGCCGGCAGGCCACCGCCGAGCGGGCCGCGCGGGAACGCGCGGCGGCGCGGCGGGCGGCGCGCGCCCGGGGCGCGGGGATCGCCCGGGCCGTCACGGGCGGAGCCCGGGAGGCCCTCACCCGCCTGACCACCTCCATCGCCGCGGCCGAGGAGCACCGCGACGCCGTGGCGCGCGAGCGCGCCGCCCGCGAGGCCGAGCTCCAGGAGGTACGCGGCGCGGCCAAGCGGCTCGGCGCGGAGCTGGAGCGGCTGACCAGCCAGGTGCACCGCGACGAGGTGGCCCGCGCCGAGCAGCGGCTGCGCATCGAGCAGCTGGAGGCGAAGGCCGCCGAGGACTTCGGCCTGGACGTGGAGACCCTCGTCGCCGAGTACGGCCCGACCCAGCCCGTCCCGCCCACCCAGGCCGACGTGGCGGCGGCCGAACGCGACGGCCTGCCGGTGCCCGAGCCCGTCCGCTACGAGCGGCCGGTGCAGGAGAAGCGCGCCGCCAAGGCGGAACGGGAACTGGCCCTGCTCGGCAAGGTGAACCCGCTGGCCCTGGAGGAGTTCGCCGCGCTGGAGGAGCGCTACAAGTTCCTCACCGAGCAGCTGGAGGACCTCAAGGCCACCCGCCGCGACCTGCTCACCGTGGTCAAGGACGTCGACGACCGGATCCTGGAGGTCTTCGCCAGCGCGTTCGCCGACACCGCCCGGGAGTTCCAGCAGGTCTTCACCGTGCTCTTCCCCGGGGGCGAGGGGCGGCTGGTGCTCACCGACCCCGACGACCTGCTCACCACCGGCGTCGAGGTCGAGGCCCGCCCGCCCGGCAAGAAGATCAAGCGACTGTCGCTGCTCTCCGGCGGCGAGCGTTCGCTGACCGCGGTGGCGATGCTGGTGGCCATCTTCCGGGCCCGGCCGAGCCCGTTCTACATCATGGACGAGGTGGAGGCGGCGCTCGACGACGTCAACCTGGGACGGCTGATCACGCTGCTGGCCCAGTTGCGGGAGAAGAGCCAGCTCATCGTCATCACGCACCAGAAGCGGACGATGGAGGTCGCCGACGCCCTGTACGGCGTGACCATGCGCAACGGGGTGACCCAGGTGATCAGCCAGCGGCTCAACCGGGCCGACGGAGACGAGCGGCGTGGCCGCGGCGAGGAGAACGAGTAGTGGGTCGGGAACGGGCGACGGCGCTCCTGGTGGACTTCGACGGCGTCCTGCGCCGGTGGGACCCGACGGTGGCCGCCGGGGTGGAGCGGGAGTACGGGCTGTCCGAGGGCGTACTCACCGAGATCGCCATGCAGTGGGGGCGGCTCCAGCCGGTGCTGACCGGGCGGGTCAGCCACGCCGACTGGATGACCAGCGTGGCCGACGCGCTGGCGGACTCCGTGGGCGGTCCCGAGCGGGCCCGGGCCGCAGTGGAGCAGTGGCAGCGCTACCGGGGCGAGGTGGACCCCGAGGTGCTCGCCTTCATCCGCGAGGCGCGGGCCGGCGGCATCCGGGTGGGGCTCGGCACGAACGCCACCGACCTGCTCGACGCCGACCTCGCCGCGCTCGGGCTGGTGGGCGAGTTCGACGTGGTGGTCAACTCCTCCGAGGTCGGGGTGAACAAGCCGGCCAAGGAGTACTTCCAGGCGGCCTGCGACGCCCTGGCGACCCCGCCCGGGCGGGTGCTCTTCGTCGACGACGAGGACTGGGCGATCCGGGGCGCCCGCGTCGCCGGGTTGTCGGCGCTGCGGTGGAGCGGCCCGGCCGACCTGCGGTACGCGCGGGCGGCCCTGGCGTACTGAGGTCTGTGCGCCAGCGGCGCGTCCCCGGCGCACCGGGTACCGGCGGCGGAGGCTAGTCCTGGGCCGGTGCCGTCGGGGTGCCTCCCCGGAGCGCCTCGCTGAGCCGTTCGTCGAGGTCGGACGGGAGCGCGCCGCCGGTCAGCACGGTGCGGACGTAGCCGCGCAACACCCGGCTGAAGTGGACGTAGTGAGGCGACACGGGGCGGAGTCGAGCGGTGTCGACGGCGGCCCGCAGCTTGTCGACGTACGGATGCTTCGCCTTGATCGCCGCCTCCGAATAGACGACGTCCCGCGTCGCGGCGAACCCGCCGCGCTCGAACAGCATCCGTTGGCTCTGCTCCCCGGTGAGGAACGCGATCAGCGCCTGGGCGGCCCGGGGCTGCTGGCTGCGGCGGGCGACCGCCAGGTTCTGCCCGCCCAGCACGCTCGGCCCCGGCAGCGCCTCGACGCCGAAGCGGACCGTCGCGGCCGACGGCGTCGCGGGTGCGGTGGGGGCATCGGCGTCCGTGAGCTGCCGGTACGCGACCGGCCAGTTGCGCATGAAGGCGACCTCCCCCGCCCGGAACGCCTCGCGACTGCGGGCCTCGTTCTGCGTGAGCGCCTTCGGCGACACCACTGACGGTCCGGCGGCGGGAGCGACCACACCCGCCGGGGCCAAGGACCGCAGTGCGTCGGCGAACCGGTCCTGGTCGACCGACACGCGGCCTTCTCCGTCGACGCGCAGATCACCGCCGACGGCCCAGAGGGCCTCCAGCGTGTTGACGGTGAGCCCCTCGTAGTCCGCGAGCTGGCTGGTGTAGCCGGCCTCCAGCCCGGGCACCTTCGCCCCCAGCAGCCGGGCCGACTCGCGCTCGATCTCCGGCCACGCGAACGGCGGCTGCAGCCCGAGGTCGGTGCGGTAGAACAGCAGTCCGGCGTCGGTGTTGAAGGGCAGGGCCCACAGGTCGTCGTCGTAGCGGCAGGTGCTCAGGGGGTTCTTCAGGAAGACCTCGTCCGGGCGGTCGACCAGCCGTGACTCGTCGACGGGCCGCAGCAGGTCCTTGTCGGCGAACTCGGCGGTCCAGGTGACGTCGAGGTTGAACACGTCGATGTCCGCGTCGTCCTGGGCCCGGTTGACCATCTCCGCGTGCTGGCCGTCCGAGGCCTCCGACAACGAGACGATCCTGGCCTGGTTGCGCGGGTGCGAGGCGTTCCACAGGTCGATGAGCGCCTGTCGTTGACCGCCCACGCTGTCGTCGCGGCCGCTGATGATCACGAGCTCGCCGGGCTCCAGGTCCTCGGGACCGTCGACGATCGGCAGCAGGACGAACAGCAGGCTGGCCACCAGCAGGCCGCTGAGGTTGCCGAGCCAGAACGGCAACCACCGGCCCCGGCGGCCGTCGCGCCGCTCCGGCGCCGGGTCCTCGGTCTCCGACATCACTGCGCTCCTTCCCAGAGCGCGGCGAACAGCCGGCTCAGCACGTCGTCGATGCTGTCGGCGCGGGTGTCGTAACAGTCGCCACCGGTGCCCCGGGCGAGACGGTCGAGCGTGGAGCCGGCGCAGGCGACGTCGCCGACGGCGAGCACGTAGAGCCGCACACCGGCCAGGGCCGCGACGGGCGGAGCCGGCTGCCCGCTGGTGTCCTGGCCGTCGGTGAGCACCACGAGGGCGCGCAGGGGGTCGCCGTCGCCGGCCCGCAGCTGGGTGACACCCTGCCGCAGGGTCCGGTACAGCGGCGTGTCCCCGGACGGCCGGACCCGCTGGAGCGCCGCGCGCAGGCTGGCGGCCCGCACCACGCCCGGGTGGCCGATCGGCACCAGCTGCCGGGAGTTGCCGGCGGCGGTGGAGAAGGTGACGAGGCCGAACTCGTCCCGCCGCCCCATCTGCTCCACGGACCGTCCCACCCCGTCGACCGCCACCTCGAAGCGGGTCCTGCGCCGGTCCTCGCTCGGGCTGCGCATCGAGCCGGAGGCGTCCAGCGCCACCAGCACCCGCCCGGGCCGGTGCGCGTCGAGGTGGATGCGCCGGGCCCGGTCCTGGTCGGTGACCAGCGCCTCCCTGAGCGGCCGGGGCAGGCCGAACGGCCATTCCCGCAGCGCCCCGTTGGTGTTGTCCACCGGCGCGCCGATGTCGTGGCCGGCCGGGCGGAGGCCCGCCCGCAGCAACGCCTGCTTGCCGTCGTCCTCGCTGGCCAGCCAGCGGACGAACGTGTTGGCGGCCGCCCGGACGCGCTCGCCCTGCACGGCGTCCGGCCAGCGGAGTCGGGCGACCGAGGAGAAGAGGACGGGTGAGTCTGCCGGATAGAACGCCTGTAGACGCTCCGCTCTCGGGGGCACGTGGCGGGTGGTGCAGCTGGCGCCGATCGGCAGACCCTGGTTGTAGCGGACCAGCGACTGTTCGGTGAGGATCACGGCGGGCGTGCGGCCCGCCGGCGCGGTCGCGGCGAGGATCCGCTGGCGGCACAGCACCGCGACGTCGTCGCCGATCGGATACGAGCCGGCGTCGAGGCTGCGGTCCAGGAACTGCTCCACGCGCTGCCGGGCCTGCGACGCGGGGATGAGCTCTCCCCGGTCGAGGTAGAGCGCGTGGGTGGCCAGCCGGCCCACCGCCGACGACTTCGGGTCCGCCCGCACCACGCCCCACCCGTCGCCGTCGGGACCCGACCGGACGGCTCGCCGAAACAGTTCCGGCCAGGCCATCGTCATGGCGCGGTGATCGGCGTCCGCGCCGGCGAGCCGACCCGTCGGCACACCGAGGACCAGGGGTGACCACGCGACGGGCTGGACCTCGGTGACCACGCCGGCCCCGGCCCCGCCCAGCCGGTCCAGCTCGCTGGCGGACTCTGGCAGCCAGAGGTCCGGGTGTGGTCCGACGTCCCGCAGGAAGCGGTGGTCCGGCTCGCCGGACGAGCCCCAGCCGGCCCTGATGCCTGCCCGCAGATCCTCGTCGGAAGCGGGGAAGAGGTAGATCCGCGCGGACGGGCAGCCGCCGGTGCGCCGCGCGCTCCACCGTTCGAACGCGTCGGCCACCTCCTGGTAGGGGAGATGACCCGCGACGGAGGTGGCCACCCGTATCCGCGTCGGCTGGTGACATCCGGTGGAGGCCGTGCCGGTCGGGTCGGCGTGGCCGGTGGACCCGACCAGCAGGGCGCAGACCGCGAGGAGGGGCAGGACGACCCGGCGCGGCAGCGCACCGTGCAGCGGGGGCCAGTCCGGCAGCGGGACGAGTCGGTCCCGCGGCCGCCGGGGAGTGGGACGACCCGCGGGCGGGACGCTCGGTCGGCCCTGGTCCGCCGGCCTGCGTCCCGGGACCCAGCCGACCGCGATGATGCCCTCCCGCCGGTACGACGAGAGCGTGGGCCGTTGCCGGTGCTCCGCCCTGCGGAGCACCCTGGCCGCGTACCGGTGCAACTCTTCGGTGTCGACGACGCCGTCGCCGTTGCTGTCGGCCTCTCCGGTGCGCAGCCCTTCGACGACCGCCCGGGTGAAGACGCCCTGCTCGTCCTCGTGGCTGAACTCGTTGCTGGTGCACGCGGTGATGACCACGTGCCCCCGCCCGCGGAACGGCTCGGCCAGGTCGGGCACTCCCCGGCTGCGCAGGCCGCGCGCGAAGGCGCCGCTGTAGCAGCAGTCGAGCAGGACGATGATCTGTCTCGCCAGGCTCCGGGCCATCTCGTGCTGGACGTGCTCCGCCGACAACGCGGTGTAGCGAAGCTCGGTGGCCCGGCTGCTGGAGTCGGACGCGGCGAAGAAGAGCCGGCCGTCGTCGTCCTTCTTGCCGTGGGCCGAGATGTGCAGGAGCAGGACGTCCTCGGGCCGCCCCTCGCCGAAGTGCTTGGCGACGGCGAGGCCGATGTCGCGGATCGGCCGGTTCCGCAGCACCGTCACCGTGTCGAAGGCGCCGATCTCCGGGTCCTTGAGCACTTCACGGAGTGAGTCGGCGTCCCGGACGGTGCCGGGAAGGTCGTCGAACTCCTTCTCCGCGTAGACCCCGTTCGCGATGATCAGCGCGTGTCTCATCGGGCGGTCGGGAACACCCGGTCGATGAAGGCGTCGGTGAGTCGCCGTTGCTGGTCGGCGGTGGCGTCGTCGAGGATCAGCGCGTCTTCGCCGATCCGCACCTCGACCCGGCCGCGACCGCGTCGGGACTGCCAGTCACCGACGACACGGAGCACGCCGCTCACCACGTCGGCGTGTGCCACCAGTGCGGCGAGCAGCGTGCCCAACTCGACCAACTCGCCCGCCCGGGCACCGCTCGGTGGGGCCGCCCCGGACGCCGCCCGGCCGAGGGAGACGACGCCGTCCGCCTGCCGCAGCTCCTGAAGCAGCCGACCCGCTGCTTCCTCCGTCCCGTCCTCGTCACCATCCACTGTGGTGAACCGCGCCACGACCGTGTCCATCCATCGAACGGTAGCAGCTGTCCGCACACCTCCCGGTCACGCTCCGTGCGGGAGTTCCGTCCCCGGTGGGGCCGCCGGTGGGCCGTCGACACCCCGTCCGCACGGTGACCCCGCCGGGCCGGCTCACTCCCCGGTCACCCCGTCGATGCGTTCGCGGAGCAGGTCGGCGTGGCCGTTGTGCCGGGCGTACTCCTCGATCATGTGCACGTAGGCCCAGCGCAGGTTGAACGTCCGGCGCTTCGGGCCGACCTCGGTGAAGGTCTCGTCGAGCGAGCGGCCGGCGACGGCGGCGCGGGCCAGCGCGACCTCCCGGTGGAAGGTGGCGAAGTCGGCCTCGGCGTCGGCGGCGCCGACGTCGTGGTCGGCGTCCGGGTTCTCGGGGGTGAAGTAGGGGTAGTCGACCTGTTGGCCGGCGAAGTTCTCCCGGAACCACCAGGCCTCCACCTCGGCCAGGTGCCGGACCAGACCGAGCAGGGTGAGCCCCGAGGGCTCCACGCTCGGCGTGCAAAGCTGCTCGGCGGTCAGCCCGGCGCACTTGAGCAGCAGGGTCTGCCGGTGGTAGTCCAGCCAGCCCTCCAGCATGGTGCGTTCGTCGCCGACGTAGGGCTCAGGGGTCCGGGTGATCTCCGGTGCTCGCCAGGTCATGCCCGTCATCCTGGCCGGCACCCCCGACAACCGCGAGGGGGTTACCGGGGTGCCGCGGGCACCGGCGGCGCGTGGGCGGTGGCCCGCCCGCCGCGGGCGGGCCGGCCGGGGCCCGGCGGGCGGCTCACCCGCCGGGCGTCAGGCGTTGCCGCATGACCTCGCGCAGGTGCCCGTCGCTGGTGGTGCCCTCGATGGTCACCTCGGCCGTCCGGCCGGCGTGCACCAGCGTGGCGACCGCGTTGCCGAAGTACGGTCCGGCCAGCCGCTTCCAGCGGAAGGGCGGGCGGCGCACCCCGGCGGTGCGGGCGAGGGCCCGGGTGGCCCCGGACGGCCCGGGCGACCAGCCGAGCTTCATCAGCGGCCGCATCCCGGCGGGCACCTGGTTGTGGATGGGCGAGCAGGTGAGCTGGTGCACCGGGGTGACCACGCTCCGGTCGTCGAACCGCGCCCGCGCCACGTACGAGTGGTGCACGTCGCCGGAGAGCACGCTGATCGACGCGGGCGGCGCGTACGCCGGGCCGGCCCCGACGCGCTCGCCGGACTCGCCGGGGGTGCCACTGCCGAGGCGGGCGAAGAGCGCGCCCAGGCCTTCGAACGAGCGGCGGAAGGCGGCCCAGTGCTCCAGGTCGAGTCCCCGGCGCAGCTTCTCCGACAGCCCGGCGACCCAGCGCCGCCGCGAGTCGGCCAGCTTCTCGTTCCACGCCTCCACGTGGTGGATGCCCGGCGGCAGCAGCCAGGGCAGGGACGCGCCGACCACGAGGTGGTCGTAGACGCCGTGCGCCCGGTCCAGGAACCACGACCACTCGCCCGGGGGCAGCATCGCCCGCTGGCCGGCTGCCAGCACCCGACTGCACCGGTTGTCGAGCATGACCAGCCGGGTCCGGCCCAGGTCCAGCGCGTAGCTCCACTGGTACTGCACGGCCCGCCACCGCTCGGTGTCGTGGGCGAGGTCGGCCTCGGTGTCGACCCGCTGGCCGAACTCGCGCAGCACGCCCGTGGCGTCCTCCGCCGCGACGACCTTGGCGTAGACCGGGTCGGCGGCGATCTCGTCGGGGGAGAGGTTGCCCAGGTGCTGGTAGACCCAGTACGAGGCGAGGCCGCTGGCGATCCGCTCCGCCCACCAGGGCTGCTCGCGCATGTCCGAGCGCCAGGCGGCCGAGGTGTTCCAGTCGTCGATGACCTCGTGGTCGTCGAAGATCATCACGCTCGGCACGGTGGAGAACAGCCAGCGGATCTCCGGGTCCCGCCAGGACTCCAGGTAGAGCTTCGTGTACTCGTCGAAGCTGACCACCTGGTCGCCCGGCGCGCCCTTGGGCCGCCGGCGGCGCCGCTTCAGCAGCCGCCGGACCGTGGGGGAGGTCACGTCCGCGTAGACCTGGTCGCCGAGGAGCACCAGCAGGTCGGGCACGTCGGCCGGGTCCGGGTCGGCCATCAGCCGTCGGGCGTACGCGTCGAGGGCGTCCGGGGGCAGCCGCCGGGTGGTGGCGTGCTGGGTGGTCTCCCGGCAGGAGCCGAAGACCATCCGGACGGGCTGGTCGAGGTCGTCGGCCGCCCGGGTGCGGATCACGCTGGGCGGGAACGTGCTCTTCGGCACCGGCCAGGCGACCTCGTCGTCGATCAGCACCTCGTAGCTGGTGGCGCTGTCGGGGGTGAGCCCCTCCACCACGACGAGCGCGTAGTGGTGCTCGTACGCCGAGAAGGTGGGGGCGGTGCCGCCGGCGCCGTCGGCGGTGCGGACGGTGACCACCGCGGGCGCGCTGGTCTCGACCCAGATGGTGGCCCTCGTGCCGACCACCCTGCGGAGCAACGGGCCGATGAGCAGGTGTGCCGCGGGCATGGTCGACCTCCAGATGAGCGGACTTCATCTTTACTACCCGGCCGGCGGTCGCACCACTGCTGGCTGTGACCGAGCCTACCGCCGGCTTCCGCGGACCCGGTCGGGAGCGGTGGCTGGGACAGCTCCGCCGGCATCTGACAGGATTCCGGCATGACCGAATACCTCCTCATCGCGCTCGCCCTGCTCGGCGTGCTGATCCTTGGCGGCATCGGGCTGGTCGTGCCGCGGCTGCGCCGGCGACCGGAGCCGCCGCTGCCCGAGACGGAGGTCGACACCCGGGCCGAGGAGGACCTGGCCGGCCCGCCGGTGGAGGCGCCGGAGGCCGAACTGTCCACCGGGATCCTGGTGGAACCGCCGGTCGTCGAGGCCCCGGCCCCGGTGCTGGAGGTGCCCGAGCCGACCGCCGGGCGGCTGGTCCGGCTGCGCTCGCGGCTGTCCCGCTCGCAGAACTCCTTCGGCAAGGGTTTGCTCGGCCTGCTCAGCCGCGACCACCTCGACGAGGACGCGTGGGAGGAGATCGAGGACAGCCTGATCACTGCCGACGTCGGCATCGACGCCACGCGGGAGATCGTCGACCGGCTGCGCGAGCGGACCCGCGTCCTCGGCACCCGCTCCGCGAACGAGCTGCGGGCCCTGCTCGCCGCCGAGCTGGTCAACGCGCTCGACCCGACCCTGGACCGGTCGCTGCGGACCGCGCCCAAGGAGGGCGTGCCGGCGGTGCTGCTGGTCGTCGGCGTCAACGGCGCGGGCAAGACCACCACCTGCGGCAAGATCGCCCGGGTGCTCGTCGCCGACGGGCGCACCGTGCTGCTCGGCGCGGCCGACACCTTCCGGGCCGCCGCCGCGGACCAGCTGGAGACCTGGGGCGGACGGGTCGGGGCGGAGACCGTCCGCGGGCCGGAGGCGGCCGACCCGGCCAGCGTGGCCTTCGACGCCGTCAAGCGGGGCATCGAGACCGGCGTCGACACCGTGCTGATCGACACCGCCGGCCGGCTGCAGAACAAGATCGGCCTGATGGACGAGCTGGGCAAGGTCAAGCGGGTGGTGGAGAAGCACGGCCCGATCGACGAGACGCTGCTGATCCTCGACGCCACCACCGGGCAGAACGGGCTGGAGCAGGCCCGCGTCTTCACCGAGGTGGTCAACGTGACCGGCGTCGTGCTCAGCAAGCTCGACGGCACCGCCAAGGGCGGCATCGTGATCGCCGTGCAGCGCAAGCTGGGCATCCCGGTCAAGCTGGTCGGGCTCGGCGAGGGCAAGGACGACCTGGCCCCGTTCGACCCCGCACAGTTCGTCGACGCGCTGCTCGGTACCGAGCCGCTCGCCCGGGACGCGTAACCTCGCAGTGACGACCGACGATCGCGCCTACGCCGGCTGGCGCGACCCCAGCCACCCGTCGCCGCGCCTCGGGAGACCGTACGTGACTTCGCAGGAGATCCCGCTGCACGGCGGGAACGTCAGCACCGTGGTCCGGGTCGGCGACACGGTCCGGCGCAACGCCGGGCCGTGGACGCCCTCCGTGCACGCCCTGCTGCGCCACCTGGAATACGTGGGCTTCACCGGGGCGCCCCGCGCGCTCGGCATGGACGAGCGCAACCGGGAGGTCCTGTCGTACCTGGAGGGGGAGTGCGGGGAATACCCGCTGGCCCCGCACTGGGTCACCGACGAGGCGCTGGTGACCGTCGCCACCATGCTGCGGATGTTCCACGACGCCCAGTACGGCTTCGTCCCGCCGCCCGGGGCGGTGTGGCGCTCGTTCGGCCCGCCGCCGCCGGACACCGAGGTGATCTGCCACCACGACGCCGCCCCGCACAACGTGATCTGGCGGCCCGACGGCACCCTCGGGCTGATCGACTTCGACCTCGCCTCGCCCGGCGCCCGGATCTACGACGTGGCGTACGCGGCCTGGACCTGGGTGCCGATCTTCTCCGACCGGGACTCGATCACGCTCGGCTGGAAGCACCCCGACCGGCCGCGCCGGCTGCGCCTCTTCGCCGACGCCTACGGGCTGATCCCCCGCGACCGGCACCGGCTGATCCGCACCATCCGCAAGCGGATCGTGGACCACGTGGAGGGCATCCGCCGGATGGCCGCCGCCGGTGAGCCGGCCTTCGTCCGGATCGTGCACAAGGGGCACCTGCGCCGGCCGATGCGCGACCTGCGGCTGCTCGACTACGAGCGCAACGCCCTGGAGTACGCGCTGCGTTGAGTCGCCCGTACCGCCGGGTGCCGCCCCGCGCCGGCGGTGAGGTTCCCTTCACACGTCGGAAACACGCCGTCACCGACCCGAAATCGACGGGTGACGCCGGGGGAAACAGGGAGCGAGCAGGCTTCCGCACATCCGGCGTACGGGCGACGCTGCCCCGGAAGCCGTGAAGGAGGGAACTTCACCTTTAGGAGGCCAGCGTGCCCGAGGCACCCACGATCGATTCCGGCAACACCGTCTGGTTGCTGGTGTCGACGGCGCTCGTGCTGCTCATGACGCCCGGACTGGCGCTGTTCTACGGCGGCCTGAACCGGGCCAAGGGTGTACTGAACATGATGATGATGAGCTTCTCCGCGATCGGGCTCATCTCCGTTCTGTGGTGGTTCTACGGTTTCAGCATCGCCTTCGGCGGTGATGTCAACGGGCTCTGGGGCGACCCGGGCGCCTACCTCGGCACCAAGACCTTCCTCGCCGAGACCGACCTCTGGGGCGCGACGGCGGAGAACCCGAGCGGCATCGGCGTCCCGCTCTACGTGTTCATGGCCTTCCAGATGATGTTCGCCGTGATCACCGTCGCGCTGATCAGCGGCGCCGTCTCCGACCGGGCGAAGTTCGCCGGCTGGCTGCTGTTCGCGTTCGGCTGGGCGACGCTGGTCTACTTCCCGGTCGCGCACTGGGTGTGGGGCGGCGGCATCATCGGCGGCGACCTGCACGCGCTCGACTTCGCCGGCGGCACCGCCGTGCACATCAACGCCGGCGCGGCGGCCCTGGCGCTGGCGCTGGTGCTGGGCAAGCGGCTCGGCTGGCCCCGGGAGGGCATGAAGCCGCACAACATCCCGCTCGTCGCGCTCGGCGCCGGGCTGCTCTGGTTCGGCTGGTTCGGCTTCAACGCCGGTTCCGAGCTCACCGTCGACTCGGTCGCCGGCCTGGCCTTCGTCAACACGCAGCTCGCCACGGCCGCCGCGGTGCTCGGCTGGATCGTCGTCGAATGGATCAAGGACGGCAGGCCGACCCTGGTCGGCGCCTCGTCCGGCGCCGTCGCCGGCCTGGTGGCCATCACCCCGGCGTGCGGTTTCGTCGCGCCCTGGGCGGCGGTGCTGCTCGGCCTGGTCGCCGGGGCGGTCTGCGCGCTGGCGATCAGCCTCAAGTACAGGCTCGGCTACGACGACTCGCTCGACGTGGTCGGCGTGCACTTCGTCGGCGGCTGGATCGGCTCGCTCTGGCTCGGCCTCTTCGCCACCAACTCGGTCAACGGGGCGATCGGCGACGTGATCGGCGCCTCCGACGGGCTCTTCTACGGCGGCGGGGTCACCCAGCTCGGCCGGCAGGCCCTGGCCGGCCTGATCGTCACGGCCTGGTCCTTCGCGGTGGCCTGGGCGCTGGCCTTCGCGATCGACAAGACGATCGGTTTCCGCCTCCGGGGCGAGGACGAGGTCGGCGGGATCGACATCGCCGAGCACGCCGAGAGCGGCTACGACCTGTCGCCGGCCGCCGGCAGCGGCGGGGGCAGCGCGTTCGCCATGGCCGGGCTGGCCGGCGCCCGGCCGGCGACGGCACCGGCGGGCGCGCCCGCCGAGCCCG
>NZ_JBAKHL010000079.1:0-29482 GCF_036902715.1 Micromonospora sp. CPCC 205546 | reverse complement strand
TCTACCGGAGACCTCACCCATTTTCGATCTTCGACACGCCGAGCGGTCACGCCAGCTCAGGCACCACCGCCGACTTCGACACAGGCCCTAGAAGCGGCAGGGAACAGGCCATTCGCGCGTCCCGAGCGGGACGCGCGCGAATGGCCTGTTCCAGGGGTACGCGGGGGTCGCGACGTGGTCAGGCGCCGATCGCGATCGCGAAGATGTGCATGATGGGCACGCCGGATGCCGACCGGGCGCTGATGTTGGGCAACTCGACCCGTACCACCTGCTTGTTCTGCAGTGCCACGCCCACGTAGTAGACGCAGGCTGGCGTGGTGACGCGCTGGTTGCCGGGCCGGTTCTGGTGGGCGGTCACGATGGCGGCGGTGCCACCGGCATGTGGTCCGCCGTACCAGTCCGGCATGCTCAGCGTGAACGTCTGGCGGGTGCCGTCGGCGTAGATCACCGCGGCGATCCCGGAGACGGCACCGTAGGTGCCGGTGGCGAGGAAGCCGAGGGTCCGGCCGGTGCCGGTCAGGCAGGCGCCGGCAAAGAGCCGGCCGTGCACCCGGACGGTGCCGGCGCGGTCCGCCCGGATGAGAACCTCGGTGGCCTGGCTGCGGCTCCACGCCATGCCGACGGTGTGCCCTCCCCGGGTCCTCAGGCCACTCACCCGCCCGCTGGGCCAGGCCGACGGCAGCGCGGGCAGGACGTGCAGTTCGCCGGCGTGGCTGTGGAGCAGCATCTCCGCGATGCCGGCGGTGGCGCCGAAGTTGCCGTCGATCTGGAACGGCGGGTGCAGGTCGAACATGTTGGGCGCGAGCCGGGCGGGTTGGCGAGGTGGCGGATCAGGTCATGGGCACGCCTGCCCTCTTCCATCCGGGCCCAGAAGTTGATTTTCCAGGCCAACGACCAGCCCGTACCGTCGTCGCCACGCAGCTCCAGCGCCCGCCGTGCGGCCTCGAACAGCTGTGGGGTGCCGCGCTTGGTGATCTGGTTGCTGGGGGCCAAGCCGTACAGGTGTGAGATGTGTCGGTGGGTCCGCTCGGTCTCGACCCAGTCGTAGAGCCACTCCTGTACTTCGAGTCCCACGACGAAGTGCCGCTCGCCGGACACGACCGGCGCCGGCCCCGGAGACAGGTCGTGTCCGGCGCGGCGGAAGGGTCGGCCGGCCGGAAGGGAGTGGCGGGGCCCGCTGGTCGTCGGCGTCGGCCAGCGGGCCCCGGGGTGGGAGCGGTACGGCGCTGCTCCGCTCCCACCCCGCGCAGGTGCGATCACCACAGGGTGGTGTGCCCCTACGTGCTCGGGGTCCCGACCGACCTCACGGTGTCGCCAGGGTGAATCGGCGCACCGTCACCGTGCCGCCCGACGACTGCGTGGCGTAGTTGAAGATGCCGAACCGGTATCCCATGAAGAACTGCCAGGCGTTGTTGAGGGTCAGCGCGTTGCCGAGCGGGAGGAAGGTGACCCCGTCGGTGCTGTACGAGAACCTCGCCTGCCGCCCCGAGCCGGGCCGGATGTCGGCGTTGGCCCGCAACCAGATCCGCCCGCCGGACACGGGGGCGCCGGCGATCTCGGTTCCCTTGCCGGTGGTATTCCAGTTGTCGGTGCCCATGGTCAGGCCGTTGGTCATGACCACGCGGGTGGCCCCGTTGTCCCGTTTGACGCCGATCCACGCCGAGGTGTCGCGCAGCATCGCCAACCCGGCCCGGTCGCCGTCGCGCATGGCGGAGTAGTCCAGTTCGATGGTGCCCGTCGAGGTCGGACCCTGGATCCGATGGGTCAGCGTGTTGCGCGCGCGGTAGAGGTCGTCGGTCACCGAGGCGGTCTGCAGGCGCAGCCCGTCGTTGACCGACCACCGGCTGTTGTCCGGGTTGTGATTCCACTCGTACTGGACGCCGAGGGTGGTGCCGGGGAAGGTGTCGGTGCCGGTGAGCGGCTTGACCGGGCGCGACGGCAGCGGGTTGGGGTAGTTGACGCCCCAGGAGCCGTTGACCGTCTGCACCTGCGGCCAGCCGTCGCTGGTCCAGGTGATGGGGGCCAGCGTCGGCATCCGACCACCCGGGTAGGCGTCGGTGAACGCCATGTAGTACCAGGCGCCGTTCGGGGTCTGCACGAGCCCGCCCTGGTGCGGCACCCCGCCGCCGGAGATCGGGCCCGGCATGTTGAGCAGCACCTGTCGCTGCTCGTACGGGCCGAACGGGCCGTTGGTCGACTTCAGCACGTACTGGCCGTTCGCGGGGCGGGTGAGCCAGATGTAGTAGGCGCCGTTGCGCTTGTAGAAGCGCGCCCCCTCCAGCGTGCCGATGCTCGACGGCGTCTGGTACACCTGCTGGGCCCGCACCTGGGTACGCCCGTCGGCCGACAACTGCGCCACGCTGATCGTGCCGTTGCCGTACGCGACGTACATGGTGTCGTTGTCGTCGATCAGCATGCCGGCGTCGTAGTAGCAGTGGGGAATGGTGGTGTGCCGGCTCCAGGCGCCGTCGACGGCGGAGGCGGTGTAGATGTGCGTCTGGGCGAAGTCGATGCAGCCGGCCCAGTAGAAGGTCCGGTTGCTCGGCCGGTAGTTCAGCGTGGACGCCCAGATGCCGTCCACGTACCCGTGGCTACCGCCTGCCATGTCGTACTTCGCGCCGAAGTCCAGCCGGGGCACCGAGTGCCCGGCGAACTCCCAGTTCACCAGGTCCCACGACCGCAGCACGGGGGCGCCGGGCGAGTAGTGCATGGTGGAGGCGGACATGTAGTAGACGTCGCCGACCCGGATGATGTCGACGTCGGCGAAGTCCTGCCAGACGACCGGGTTGGTGAAGGTGCCACCGGGGTTTCCGCCGTCGCCGACGCGGACCAGCTGCCACTGCTGGTGGCTGCCGTTGAAGTCGTCGTACTGCACGACGTTGCCGCCGTCGGCGGTGGAGGCGTTCTGCACCTCCACCACCTTGTTCGAGTTGCGGTTGACCAACCGAACGTGACCACCCGCCGAATCCGCCAGCCGGAACTGCTGGTTGGTCCCGTTGTGGTCAGCCCACTGCACCACGCTCGCGCCGTTGGCCGTGGAGGCCCCGGAGACGTCCAGCACCTTGCCCGAGTGCCGCGACCTCAACCGGTAGTAGCCGCCACCGGAGTCGACGAACTGCCACTGCTGCCAGTTCCCGTCGTTACGCGACCACTGCGCGATCCGCGCGCCATCGTTCGTGGCCATGTTGTACAGGTCCAACACCTTGCCGCTGTTGCGATTCACCAGCACGTACCACGCATTCGTGTCCACCGTCGCCGCCGACACCGGCGACGGGGACACCGCGACGAACGTGCCGCCGATCAGCACCGCCACCACGGCCGCGGCGATGCGGGACAACCACCCACGCCGCCCCGACACAGCCCAGGTAAGACCACCGTTGGTAGACATGATCCTCCTTCAGGAGACAACCAGGAGCGGAGTCGGTCGGTCGAGCCGTCGTCAGGCAGCAGACGACCACCAGGTCCGATCCGCGGCGCGTCGTGATCGTTGACAGGTCCGTGCGCCCCTGCCCAGGAGGCGCGGCCCGGACGACCCGCTAGGGGAATGATCTTCGGTCTGGCGGGCCGAGCCGACCACCGATCCGACCCATCGACTGTGAGCGATAACACGCTGCCAGTCAAGGCGCAACTTCGGGCAGAGTCACCGCCTCCCGGGGCGGCCGGCCCGCACCGCGATCCGGCACCCGCGATCACAGTGACGGTGAACTGCGGAGAAGCCCTCTCAGCCCATCATCGCGGGGCAATCCACCCGCACTCCCCAAGGACATCTTCTGTTCCCAATTTACATGGATCGATGTGAGCGATAACATCGCGGTCATCGTCCCGTCATCCGCAAACGGCAGCGCGGCTGGCGACAGCGGGGCGAGCGACGCGACCAGGGCACCGTCGCCTCGGCTCCGCGCGTGGCCGGGCGGCCTCTCACACAGCAACCTGCCGCGAGTACGGACGGGCGCAACCGTCCCCGCCGTACCGATCAGTCACGGCACCGGCTACCGACCGCCGACGCCGGAGTTCCCGAGGAGGAACAACGTGTACAGACGCAGGAGATGGATGACCGCTGTCCTGGGCGTCCTGGCGGTGGCGGCCGCGACCGCCTTCGCCGGTGGTGTCGTCGCGCCGCAGCCGGCGCAGGCGCTGAACAACGGAGTCGCCCGCACCCCGCCGATGGGCTGGAACACCTGGAACACCTTCGGCTGCTCCATCAACGAAACGCTCATCCGCCAGATGGCCGACTCGATCGTGACCAACGGCCTGCGGGACCTCGGGTACAAGTACGTCGTCGTCGACGACTGCTGGTTCAACCCCAACCGGGACGCGCAGGGCGACCTGCAGGCCCACCCCGAGCGGTTCCCGAGCGGGATGAAGGCGCTCGGGGACTACCTGCACGCGCGGGGTCTGCTGTTCGGCCTCTACCAGGCTCCGCTGGATCAGACCTGCGCCCAGTACTTCGACGCCTTTCCGGGCTCCACCGGGAGTCTCGGGCACGAGTACCAGGACGCCCGGCAGTTCGCCGCCTGGGGCGTCGACTACCTGAAATACGACTGGTGCTCCCCCACCGGGACCATCAACGACCAGGTGGCGAGGTTCGGCATCATGCGCGACGCGCTGGCCGCCACCGGCCGGCCGATCGTCTACAGCATCAACCCGAACAGCATCCACGAGAAGACCGGACCGCAGCGCAACTGGAGCGACGTGGCGAACCTGTGGCGCACCACCGAGGACATCACCAACGCGTGGAACACCGGCCAGACCAACGGCTACCCGATGGGCATCCAGAACATCGTCAACGTCAACGTGCCGCTGGCCGGCTACGCCGCACCGGGCGGGTTCAACGACCCGGACATGCTGGAGGTCGGCAACGGCGGCATGAACGACACGGAGATGCGTAGCCACTTCGCGCTCTGGTCGGTCATGGCGGCGCCGCTCATGATGGGCAACGACCTGCGCTCGGCGAACGCGGCGACGATGGCGATCCTGAAGAACCAGAACCTGGTCGCCATCAACCAGGATCCGCTCGGTCTCCAGGCGGTCCAGGTCTCCAACGACGGCACCCGGCGGATCCTGGCCAAGCGGCTGACCAACGGCGACGTAGCCGTCGCCCTGTTCAACCAGGGCAGTTCCACCACGACGATCGCCACCACCGCGGCGGCGATCGGCAAGACCGGCAGCTCGTTCACCCTGCGCGACGCGTGGACCAACAGCACCTCCACCACCACCGGGAGTATCTCCGCGAGCGTCCCGGCACACGGCACCGTGGTGTTCCGGGTCAGCGGCGGCGGCACCACCGACCCGCCGCCCCCGACCACGTTCCGGCTGCGCAGCGAGTCGGCAGGGCGCTGCCTCGACGTCGACAACGCCAACACCGCCAACGGCACCGGCACCCTGATCTGGGACTGCCACGGCAACGCCAACCAGCAGATCAGCCAGGACGGCCAGACGCTGCGGATCCTCGGCAGGTGTCTGGACGTCCCGACCAGCGCGGCGAACGGCACCCGGGTGCAGATCTGGGACTGTAACGGCGGCACCAACCAGCAGTGGACGTCGAACAGCAACGGCACGGTCAGCAATGTCCGCTTCCCGTCGCTCTGCCTCGACGTCAACAACGGCGGCACGGCCAACGGCACGGCGGTGATCCTCTGGTCCTGCCACGGTGACGCGAACCAGCGGTGGAGCCGGGTGTGACCGCCGGCCGCTGACCTGAGGCCGGCCGGGTGGACGGCACGTCCACCCGGCCGGCTCGCCGACCAGTGGAAACCGCTCGACAATCTGGGGGTACATCGTGCAATCACGAGCTCCGATCCGGGCCCGTCGGGGATCCCGACGCGTGGTCGCCGCAATCGCGAGCCTCGCCTGCGCAGTCGCGGTGCTGCCGGGTACGGCGCGCGCCGACAATCCGATCGTGCAGAACATCTACACCGCTGACCCGGCGCCGATGGTGCACAACGGCCGGGTGTACGTCTACACCGGGCATGACGAGGACGGCTCCACCTACTTCACGATGCGCGAGTGGCGGGTGTACTCGTCCGCCGACATGGTGAACTGGACGGATCATGGCGTACCCATGAGCCTGGCGACCTTCGCCTGGGCGGACGCCAACGCCTGGGCCGGCCAGGTCGTCGCCCGCAACGGGAAGTTCTACTGGTACGTGCCCGTACGCCAGCGCTCGAACGGGCAGATGGTCATCGGGGTCGGGGTGGCGGACAGCCCCACCGGTCCCTTCCGGGACGCGCTCGGTCGACCACTCGTCGGCAACGGTGAGATCGACCCGCACGCCTTCATCGACGACGACGGCCAGGCGTACCTGTACTGGGGCAACCCGAACCTGTGGTACGTGCGGCTCAACCCCGACATGATCTCGTTCTCGGGCGGGGCGACCCAGATCCCGCTCAGCACCGCCGGGTACGGCACCCGCACCGGCAACCCCAGCCGGCCGACCCTCTACGAGGAGGGCCCCTGGGTCTACAAACGGAACGGGCTCTACTACAACGTCTTCGCGGCGGAGTGCTGCTCCGAGTTCATCGCCTACTCGACCGCGCCCGGCCCCACCGGACCCTGGACGTACCGCGGGGCCATCATGCCCCGACAGGGCAGCAGCTTCACCAACCACGCTGGTGTCATCGACTTCAACGGCGGGTCGTACTTCTTCTACCACAACGGCGCGCTGCCCGGCGGCGGCGGCTACACCCGCTCCGTCGCGGTGGAGCGGTTCACCTACAACTCCAACGGCACCTTTCCCACCATCAACATGACCACCGCGGGCCCTCCTCAGGTCGGCACGCTGAACCCGTACGCCCGACAGGAGGCCGAGACGATCGCCTGGGGCTCCGGCATCGAGACCGAACCGTCCAGCGAGGGTGGCATGAACGTCGGCTGGATCGACAACGGCGACACCATCAAGGTCAAGGGGGTCGCCTTCGGCGCCGGTGCCACGTCCTTCACCGCGCGGGTCGCCTCCGGCACGAGCGGAGGTCGCATCGAGGTGCGGTTGGACAGTGCGAGCGGCCCGCTCGTCGGCACCTGCACCGTGGGTGGCACCGGTGGCTGGCAGAACTGGACGAACACCACGTGCGGCGTGAGCGGAGCCACCGGTACGCATGACCTTTACCTGCGCTTCGCCGGCGGCAGCGGCAACCTGTTCAACGTGAACTGGTGGCAGTTCGGCGGCGGCGCCTCGCCGTCGTACCGGATCAGCAACCGCAACAGTGGGCAGGTCGTCGACGTCCAGCAGCCCAACCTCGACAACCTCGCCGTGATCGGTCAGGTGTGAGCCACCCCCGCTTTCATGGAGCTTCTTGATGGCCGTGGGGAGGAAGTCGTCCGTGGCAGCACCGAAGAAGTACCCCGATGAGTTGCGCCAGCGTGCTGTGCGTTTGTACCGATCCTGGAAGCGGCGAGCGCGTATTTCGCGGCGGAGCTCGACCCGACCCGGCGACGGTCATTACGTTCATTTCTGAACACCGTGACCAGTTCGCGGTCGCGCTCCTGCTACGGGTCCTGAACATCGGCGCCTCGACGTACTACGCGTGGCTCAACCAGGCCGAACAGCCCTGCGACCACGACGTGGTCGACCTGGGCCTGATCTCCAACATCCACGAGATCTGGGAGACCTCCGGGCACACCTACGGCGCGGACCGGGTGCACCAGCAGCTACGCCGCGACGGCATTCGCGTCGGTCGCAAGCGGGTGGGAACGACTGATGGCGCAGCAGGGCTGGCCGGGTGCGTTCCTGCGTCGCGGCTGGCGGGGCGGCTCGACCCGGCAGGACCCGCGGGCGACACTGGCGCCGGACCTGGTCAACCGCCAGTTCACCGCGACCGGGCCGAACCGGCTCTGGGTCGCCGACGCCACCCGCATCCCCTGCGGTGAAGGCCGACCGACGTTGGTGCTGCCCTCCTGCTGCCTCGCCGCTGCTTTACGTCTCCTGCAGGCGTTCCGAGGTCGGAAGGTCACCCCAGCACGTCGGTGTCCGGTCGCACCGGCAGGGCTGCGGCGCCACACTTGGCCTACCGCCACCGGGCACGAGCGTGACCCGCCGGCCATCCTGAATCCTGCGTTCGATCACGGTCAGGTACGGAAGTAGCATCGGTCCGTGACGTACGGGACAGCGACGCTCATCGGTTGCGCGGCTCTCGTTCTCGGCGGACCAATCGGCCTTAGCCTGGTCGCCAACCTGATCCGGCGGCAGCGAGAGTTTGGCAGGCGGTCCCTGCGGCTCTTCGTGGCCAGCGGCATAATCGTGTCCGGGGCAATCTTCCTCTTCGGCGGTCCTGCTTTCCACCGGCTGTTTCCTCCGCCGTACGATCCGATGCTCGCCAACGGCAACGGACTCGACCTGCGCGGCTTCCTGTTCTGGTGGGCCGCCTGGGCCGGCGCGGCGCTGACCTTCACCATCGCGCTCGCCTACGGCGTCGACCTGAGCCGGCTGAGGCGGTCGCGGCAGGCGGCGTGACACCGCTGAAGGGCGGGACAGCAGTCGTGGAACGGCGGTGCCCACGGGCGGGTTCGAACCTGCGACATACGGTCCAGGAAGGCGACTGAGGCGGGTCGGCGAGATCAAGGCACGTACTCGTCCGGCTTTCGGCAACTCCGTCGACAGCCCCGACGGCGGACTGACCGGAGCGCTCGATCACGGTCTGCGGCGTGCGGATTCCAGTGCTGCCCTACGCACACTGATCTGGATCGCGCAGATACCCCGCTCGGGACCGAGGTAGAAGTGATCGACCTTGATGTCCGTGTCCGCGATACCGGCGGCCCAGATGTCTCGGCGAGTCGGTCGCGGTGGCAGATCAACGCCAAGGTCAGCCAAGCGCCTCCACGCCTGAGTCACTGCGGCGGCCTGGTCCTCGGAGCATCCCAGCGACACCCAGTCTTGGTCGCGCTCCTCCTGCAAGCGCCGTCCAACTGCCGCCAAGCGCTTCTGCTTCCTGCTCTTGCCCATACTGCGACCGTGGCGCACCGAAACAGCCAGCACAAGAAAGATGTGCGCACCGCCAGCTTGGAAGATCACTATCGGCTGGCCTGATCTGTCCGGATCGCCTGGTCAGCGTCGGTGCCGTGATGCCCGATCATGACCGCTGCTGGCCGTTTGGAACACCGGTTACTGGCACGTGGCTGGCACGGCTGGGCGGTGGGCGCGTGGCTGTCCGGTCCGGCGGCGTACGGCTTACCACCCCGGCCTCTCAGGCCGGGAGCGGCTTGGCGTACCACCGGCTCCGGCGCGCCTGCAGTCCAATACCCGATGGCAAGCCGCGAAGCGGCGCGGCAGCGATCGCCCCGCCCTCGACGGCGGTTGAGCGCCCTGCGATCGGCACGACCTTGCGATCGGCCCTGGACGGCTCCTATCGGGCCATTCGACTGGTAAGCGATCATCGGCTGATGGATCTCAACGACACCGGCGCGGTGAAAAACCGCGAGGATCTGGCGGCCTACATTCGGGCGCTCGCCGAAGAGTCGGCTACGCCCCCGCACTACTGGGAGAACGTCGACCTGCCCCGCTACCTCGAAGCTATGTCCTCCTGGATCGGCAGCATGGACGGCTGGGCGCGCAATCAGGGTCGGGAGGTACCTGAGCAGCCCACGTGGTCTCTGGTAGCGGACATCCTGCGGGCGGCCTGCGTCTACGAGTAACTGTCGGCTCCGCCTGAAAGCTGGATCTGGCTCTGGCACACACTTTATGAGTGATCTTGATGATGGCTTCAGTTGGCGTTGACAAATGAGGTGGCCCGTGGCCGCGCGAAGTGGGCCACCACGTAGCCAGGCCGTGAAGCACCGATCGTCAGGCGGAGACGACCTGCGCCACATGACTCGGGAAGTTGGCCCCGCCGCAGTCCACGGAGGACCGCTGGTGCCGGATCAACCGGACCGGGCATGAGCCAATCGACACCCCGCCGGGTGTTCTCGACCGCGCCCGGTCGAGATTGGCGGCCAATGGCCATATCTTGCTCCCCCTGCGGCAGGTCTCGACGGACGTGGAACTCGCCGTGGTTGTTGCGCGTTCCGTCTCAGGTTGGCGATTTCTCGCGGCGGGCGGTTGGCGAGGCTCGGATGCAGGTGGAGCGTCGTACCCGGTGGGCGACGTTGATGACAACGATGGTGAGCGACCGGTTCATGTCATGAGCGACGACAGGCTCTTGGTCCGGCTTGGCGACGGATTCGTGTACGGTCGACCCTGCCGTGCATGGTTGCCGACTGAGGAGGTGAGTCCGATCAACGCTGTGACAGGTCGGGACTCCCTGCTCCGCATGGTCTAGGGAGCGCCCGCACAAGGCACCCCGAAAGGCCCGCATTCCAGATGCACATCCACGAAGAGTTCTTCACCGTCGAAGGCGTTCCCGCTGTCACGTGGACCCCGGACGGCGACACCACCGCCGCTCGCCCGCTGATCCTCCTCGGCCACGGCGGCGGCGAGCACAAGACCGCCCCTGCCATCCTGCACCGCGCCCACCGCTTCGTGACCAGCGGATTCACGGCTGTCTGCGTGGACGTTCCGAACCACGGCGACCGGCCGACCGACGACCGCTACCAGCACATCGCCACCGAGATCCAAGCCCGCGTCGACTCCGGCGACGAGCTGGCCCCGCTGCTCGCCGAGTTCCAGGCCCTGGTCGCCGAGCAGACCGTCCCGGAGTGGCAGGCCGTCCTGGATCACCTCGGGTCGGAATCCGTCGGCTACTGGGGAGTGTCGCTGGGATGCGGGCTGGGCGTGCCGTTCGTGGCCGCTGAGCCCCGGGTCCGCGCGGCGGTGCTGGGCCTGGGCGGCGCCGCGGCCCCGGCTTCCGCCGCAGCCGCCGCACAGATCACCGTGCCGATCGAGTTCCTGGTGCAGTGGGACGACGAGCGGGTACCCCGCGAGCAGAGCCTGGCCCTGTTCGACGCGTTCGGCTCGGCCGAGAAGACGTTGCACGCCAACCCGGGCCGACACGGCGACCGGCTCCCGGAGCATGAACTGGACGGCGCGGTCCGGTTCTTCACCCGCCACCTCATGCCGCACTGACCGGCATCGCATCCGCCGAGGTCCCGCTCGATCGACACCGCGGCAGCAGCCGGTCGAGCGGGGCCCGGAAGAAGCGGCGGCCTGCAGGGTCGTTGATCTAGAGGCCGAGCCGCGGCCCAGCCCTGCGGGTCGCACGCACCGCCGAGCGGTGCCCAGGGCTGGCCACACGGCTTGACCAGCGGTCAAGATGCGCTACCGGCCCGGCGCACTTGACCGCCGTGGTCCCCAGGAAGCCAGAAGGGCCGACCCGGTGTGTCGGATCAGCCCTCTGACCTGCTGTTACACCTTGTCGGGACGGCCGGATTCGAACCGCCGACCCCTTGACCCCCAGGACGCTTCGCCACACGTCCAGGCACGTCACGCACGCTATGCCCATGATCAAGCTGTGCGGCATACAACGCACCGTCCATTAGCGCGGACAACGTGTGGTCCCCGCGTGGTCCCCAGCCCGGCGTATCGGTAAGCCTGCTGCCGTGGCACGAACCAGCGCGCCCGCCACCGAGCCAGCCGCTCGCTCCGCAGACCCAGCCACCAGGGCCGCAGATGAAGCCAGCCGGCAGACTTCCGGGACCTCAGTCAGTTGCAGTCTTTCGACGCCAGGGAGCCTGTGCGGTCATGGCCACCAACTCGGACTGAGAGCGTCGCAGTACGGCTACGGCCGCACCTGAGAGACCGGCCTCCGCACATCGAGCAAGAATCGCTTCCACGGCACTCAGCCAGGAGGCAACGACTTGTGCCAGCGGCACCTCTCCCACCCACTCGCTTACCGGCTCGCCAGTTCCGTCACAATTTGCCTCGATATACAAGCTCGGGGCCGAGGCAGGCAAAAGCCGGTAGTAGACGTAATACGGCCCATCGAAAAAGTAGGCGAACCCCTCACCCTCTCCACTTAACGTCTCGCGTAGAGCCGTAACCGATGAACTGACTACGGAAGCGATGAAGTCGGACCAAGCATCACCAGGAAAGGACCGGTCAGGGAAGCGGATCCATAGCCGTCCGACGAGGGGAGCGTCGTCACCCGTCAACACTTGGATGTCCCGCAGGTCCACCCGGACGTCATACATCTACACCTGCCGTAGAGGTACGGGGCAACGACAGCGCGAGGCTACAGGATGCCCAAGCCGCCGCCGCAGAGGTAACAGGGGGTCACTTCGCTTCAACGGTCCCCGGTGGAGCTGCCAAACAAGGCTAAGCACCGCTCGGCCTTGCTTGACCAGCGGTCAAGATGCGCTACCGGCCCGGCGCACTTGACCGCCGTGGTCCCCGGGAAGCCAGAAGGGCCGACCCGGTGTGTCGGATCAGCCCTCTGATCTGCTGTTAAACCTTGTCGGGACGGCCGGATTCGAACCGACGACCCCTTGACCCCCAGTGAACTATCGGGCCTACCAGCGCCTGTCGGTCGGTACCGACTCGTACCGAACATGTAGGCCACAGGGAGGTAGCGATCCGAGCCACGTCGGACCCTACCGGTCTTTCCCGGGCCGTCCGTGAGACGGCTGTGAGGGGGTGGTTCGGTAGCTTTTGCCCATTGTGGGCTTGCCTCAGGGCGCGAACCTCGACGACGAGCGGCCGGGCCTGACCAGGCTACCGTTCTCCGTGCAGCAGCTGGCGGCCCTCGCCGTTGACGAAAGGCGAGATCTCGCGCGAGGAGCTCATCGACATCATCGAGGCTCTGCGACCTCTAAAGGAGGCAGGATGATCATGAATCACCCAGGAACCCCGTCGCCTCTGGCCTGGGCGCTGCAGCAGCTACACGTGCACGGCGCAGTGTCCCTGCCGGGCCGCAGGTCTGACCCTGTAATACGCTGGCTGAAGCGCCGGCGGCTGTTCATCGGGATCTCGCTCGGCATTATGGGACTCGGCGTGCTCGTCCTGATCGCCGGCATCGCACTGCGGCAGGTAGGCGTCTGGGCGCTGGGAATCCCGATCGGGGCCTTCCTCGTGTTCGTCGGCGTCGTCTACCTGGGGGTGGTCCTGATGACGGGCCGCCTGATGGGCGGTCGGGTGCGCGCCGAGACGCAGCCGGTGGTGATCGACGCCACCGGGATCATCCTGCGCGGCATTGGCCCCATCCCGTGGAGCGACGTCGCACCGCCGGAGCGTCGCCGGATCCCGGTGAAGAACGACATCGGCGGCCTGTGCACCGTCATGCCTCTCACCGAGCAGGGGCATGCCCGCGTGAACTCCCAGCTCGGCTGGTGGACGAACCTCGTCGGCCCGAAGCCGTACCTGCGCTGGGACTTGCCCTACCTGCTGCTCCCCGGCATCGACGGGCTCAGCGAGGACGAGACCGTGCATCTGTTCCGGATCGCCCGCGAGAGGTATGCGCGATGACGGTGCAGCCGAGCACCGGAATCCACAGCCTGCCGTGATTCGCGGGCCCAGTCCGTCGGCGCATAGCCGCAGAGCTCTCCTCACCACCAGCAGGTCTTGCGTGCCCGCTGCCGATCGAGCGGGCCGGAGTACCCGTGCCGCGCACAGTGCGCCTGCGCCTTTGACAATCGTCTCGGTACTCCTAGGCCGTGTTTCGTAGGGCGTCGTTGTTGGGGCGTGGCGGTGGTCGCTAATTGAAGAGGTCTCCGGTAGTTGGTTCAGCGACCAAGCTAGAACTTCACACCCGAGACCTCGTGCCGAGCGTAGCGGCAGCGAGGCGACATGACCTGACCGATGTGCAGTGGGCGGTGCTGGAACCGTTGCTGCCTGCGGGAACAGGTCATGCTCGGCCGCGCAGATGGACCATGAGAGTGATCATCGACGGGATTCGCTGGCGGGTCCGGACCGGATCACCGTGGCGGGACGTGCCCGCGTACTACCCGCCGTGGCAGACCTTGTATCGATGGTTCCGGCGCTGGCAGCGTGACGGCGTCTGGGCGCAGATCCTCACCTCGTTGCAGGCCCTGGCGGACGCGGCGGGGGTTGATCGGCTGGACGGTGAGCGTGGACTCGACCATCAGCCGCGCCCATCAACACGCGGCGGGAGCCCGCCGCGACGGCGAGGCGCAGAAGGAGCCGCCCGGTGGTGTGCAGGCCGAGCCGGCAGATCATGGGCTCGGCCGATCGAGGGGCGGCTGGACCACCAAGACCCATCTGGCCTGCGAGCAAGGCCGCAAACTGATGGCCTTGGTGGTGACCGCCGGACAGCGCGGCGACAGCCCGCAGTTCATCCCCGTGCTGGCCAGAGTGCGCGTGATGCGAGCCGGTGGCGGCCGGCCACGGACCCGCCCCGACACCGTGCTGGCCGACAAGGCGTACACGTCCAAGGCCAACCGGGCCCATCTGCGATCGCGCGGCATCCGCGCGTGCATCCCGAGCAAGGCCGACCAGGACGCGCACCGCAAGGCCAAAGGGTCCAAAGGCAGACGTCCGCCCGCCTTCGACCCCGAGGTCTACCGCCTGCGTCACGCCGTGGAGTGCGGAATCAACCAGCTCAAACAACACCGCGCCATGGCCACCAGGTACGACAAGCTCGCCGTGCGCTACGAAGCCACCCTCACCATCGCCGCCATCAACCAATGGCTCCGCACCCTACGAAACACGGCCTAGAGGCAGATCCAGCAGTAGATGCTTTCCCCGCTCGTGCGTGCTCTGCGGGCCAGCCCAACGAACTCCCGCAAGCGCCACAGCATGACCTCCGGCTGCATGTCGCTGTAGTGGGACAGCTCCTCGATGTGTGACCACCGATCGGCTAGGCCCGGCATGCGGTCGTCCGGGATTTCGGCAAGCGCGTCCCGGGCGCGTTCGCTGAGTACGACGACCCAGGGTCCTTCGAACTCAGGGTCCTCACCGGCGCCGTCCGGCCAGATAAGTCGTTCCCCGATTAGGTGGGCGTCCCACGGCGCGTCGAGGGCGAACGAGACGACTTTGCCGAGGACGACGCGCGGATCGATCCCCTTGCCGTCTACGGCATCCACGACGGCAGAATCTCCCTCTCGCACCACCGGGCCGCCATCGGTAGCGGTCATCAGATTTGCGACAGCCTCGTCGTCCGAAGCGCGGAAGTAGTCGTAAAGAACCCCCACAGGAGCCTCCCGGTTGGTTGCCATGCCGCCCACTTAGAGGGCGATCGAGAGAACATATAACCCGCCCCGTCCGGGGAGGCTGGAAGCCCTCGTGGTGCTCGACGAGGGGAGCCGCGGCGGCATCTCTGAGGAGGGCCGGGGTTCGGGGCGGAGCCCCGAGGTCTTCATGCTCTTGTCGCCATCAGCGTGGTCGGCCGGCCCGGCCGATGCCGGCCGAAGGTCGCCAGCAGGCCGGGGCCGGGCCGGCACGGCCCGCTTGCAGGCCGCTTGATGCAGATAGCGAACGATTCGGCAGGCGTCCCGCATTGACGCTTCAAGACTTGACCAGCGGTCAAGCAGCGCTACCAGACGGCGCACTTGACCGAAGTGGTCCTCAAGAACCCAAGAAGGCCGACTCGATTACTCGAATCAGCCTTCTGACCTGCGATAACACCTTGTCGGGACGGCCGGATTCGAACCGACGACCCCTTGACCCCCAGTGAACTAGCAGGTCTACCGGCGGCTGCCGGACGATACCGCCTTCTGCCGAATGTGCAGGTAATCGGCCAGGCGGCGGTCCGAGGCAGGTCGGGCTCCACCGGGCCTTCCCGGGCCGTCCGTGAGACGGTTGTGAGATCTCTCGGGCGGCCCGGCCGCGGAGGAGAAGCGCTAGAGAACGGCACCAGCGCCTCTCGTCACCGAACCCCCGAGGCACAGACCTATCAACAGCTTGTACGACTTCCTCCCGCACCCGTGGGTCTCCTCTGGAGTAAGGCTGAAGGGCCGGCCGCAGCAGCGCCGGCGTCACGCCGATGAGCGCGTTGCCGAGTCTGACCTGCACGTCGAGGAAGGTGAGTGGCCCGCCCCGGTGCGAGGGACTCGATCCAGAGCGACACCTTGGCCAGTTCGACGGCCATCGGGATGAGGTCGACGCCGTAGATGCAGCGGGAGACGACCCTGCGCAGCGCGTGGTGCACGGCATCGACGGTCGGCTACCGCTTGCTCCGACCTCGTGTATAACGACCGTCGCTTGCTGGGATCGATGGCGCAAGGTGTTCGCCCACCAGCGCCTTTTGATTCGAATCGGCGGGAGTCACCTGCAAATCCGCCGGTTGATCAAGCCGAAGTCAGTACGCCAACGAGGCTCGCCGGGACCAGTTGTTCGGCCTGGTCAACGTCCGCCACTGGGTGTTCGGTTATCACATCGAGCAGGTCGGCGACGTGCACGCCAAGGTCGGCGTCGACCATGCTGTCCTTCGCCCGGCTGGCGGCCGTCTCCACCTGACCAGCCAGCCACGCGCCAAGCTTGCGGTGCACGATGTGCAGCGTCCGCAGCGCCCATGCGACCCGTTCGGCCTCCGCAAGCAGCGCGTCGTCGTTGACGGCACGGGCGAAGCGGGCTACGTCTGCGCTGTCGGCGGGGCCGTCGACGGTGCCGCGCATCCAGTGCCCGATCGCGCCGGCGGTCGTGAGCGTCGTGCCGGTCATCCGATCCAGAATCTGCTGCTGCGTCAGGCCGCTGTCGCGGGCCGCCGCAGCGCGGGCATGCCAGAAGTCGACCAGCATGCGCAGTGCCGCGTACTCGGTTCGCTCGGACAGCTTCTCCGTCAATGCCACCCGCAGGTAGGTGCGGGCGGCTCTGTCGACGAGCAGCAGCACGTCGCCGCTCTGCAGCGCCTTCACTGCCACCCGGGACAGGGTTGGGCCGCGGCGACGGGTCACGAGCTCGTTCGGCGGCAGCCACAACACCCGGGGACCGTTCGGGTCGTCCAGGTGCACTGCGATCGCCGGCACGTCGCTGTTGGTGCTGGTTGCCTCGCGGACCGACAGGGTGCCCAGGTCGTCCTCGGCGGCAGCCATCACCGCACGCAGCACCCCGGTCACATTAACGGCAAACGGGTCCCACGCAGTGTCATCCGCGCTGGCCGTCTCGTTCGCGTCGGCGGCCCGCACGACGCCTCCGTCCACGACCCGGATCGCGGCAACCGGGTCGGTCTCGACTGACAGGCAGCCCGGAGTCACACCTAGCGCCGCGGCTGACTCCGTGACGGCCTCCGTCCGCAGGTGCGCCATCCGCGCCCGGGCCGCAACCGCCTGCCGCACCGCGCGCCGTCCTTTCCAGCGGCCCGCACGTCAACTGCAGCACCGCCGGCGCTGGCGGCAACGTAAGCAGCCCGGACCGGCTGCGCGGAAGCGTCCCGACGACGGCCAGCGGCACGCCCGGCTCCACCATGGCACGCGCGGCGGCGGTCACTGTCCGCACCGATACCGTCTGCTCCCATCCGAGCGGAGTCCGTGGCGATTCCGTGAGCGTGGCCGTCACAGCGGCGGCTGCGGACGTGCCACGCACCAGCAGGATCGCCCGCTCTCCTGCCTCAACCCGGGCCGTGACCCAGTCAATCAGCTGGCCGGTCCGTGGCTGCTCAGTCGCTGCGCGGAGAGCGTCGGTGAGCGCGTCCGCGAACCGCAGCCACGCGTCCCGGCTCGAGCCGGTCGCGTGCTCGGCGTAGCCCCGGGCGGTCTCGACCAGCGTTCCAAGCCGCATCCGGTACGGGTTCGCGGCAGCGAACCGGTCGTACACGTCCGGACGGACCGGGACGGACGCCGCCGCGTGGAACGCCGTCCACGCCCATCGCGGCCCGACGGGGTCAGCAGCCGCGGCGCCTATCAGCTGGCCTCCCGCCTTCCATAACCTGTCGAGGGCCCGGTCGAGCGCCGTGCCGGGCTGCGGTGCGACGATGTCGACCACGGCAGCGCCGGTGGCCTGCAGCTGCTGCGCCGGGACGAACACCGCCCCGGTGTCGGCCCTCCGAGGCGTCGCGGCCGGGCCGGCGAGCGCCGACAGGCAGGCGACGTCCCATGCCCATACCACGCCTCCGGTGCTGCGGACGACGTCTAGGCCGGCGTCGTACGGATCGCCGGTCAAGTAGACGGCCGGGATCCGACGCCCGGTCTGCTGTAGCACCGCGGCAAGCTCCTCGACCGTGGCGGCGCCGGCCGCGACGATAACGCCCTCGAGCCGCTCGAGCAGCGGGAGCAGCCGCGCCACCCGTCCGGTCAGGTACACCCGGCCGCCCGCGTCGAGCTTCGATCGGCCGATCACTCGCGGCTGCCCTGCCGCGGTCACCACTGCGCGCGGCACGAAGTCGACCAGACGCTGCGTCCGGAACGCCAGCTCGTCGTACAGGTCCCGGTCGGCCAGCCGTACAGACGCGACTCCGATCTGCGGGTTTAGCCTGCCGCGGTGGAGCGCGGCCGCGACGGCCGCGGACGCGGCCAGCACCACCGGCGCCGCGGTGACGGATGCCGGCACCACGACTGCCAGCGGAATGCGGGCGGTCATCGCGGCGTCCGCGGCCCGCAGCAGTTCGGCATCCAGAAGGGTGGGTGCGAACGGCAGCGGCCGGCCGCCACCCCTTCCGCGCATCAGGAGTCCGGACAGGACACAATCGCTCAGCCCGCGGGTCTCGGCAGCTGCCATGAGCCAGAACGATAGACCTGCCCCGATTGGGGCCGATCAGACATCTCGAGATCATCCTTCTTGTCGGTCGTACCGTAGTCGTACAGTGACCCGAACATCGGCGCGGCTGCCACGATGGCAGCTCCGCGGGCGGCGACAAGCCACCAGGGAGGACGCGGGCAGTGCGCAGCAGCGAACACAGCGCGGACCATGACACCGGCAACACCCCGGGCATGGCGGCTGCCGCCGTCGAGGGCACCGAGAGCAGCGGCCAGGACGGGAAATCACACACCGCTGGCTCCGCTCTCACTGAGCAGGAGAGCGAGACGCTGCGCCGCGCCAAGATCTGCCGCGCCGCGGCCGGGCACCTCACCCAGGCCGACCTGATGAGCGAGCTGCCGCGGTTGAGCCGCAGCGATGCCTCGTGGGTGCGGCGGCAGACCATGATGCGCCCTAACGCTCCGATCGCGGCGCTAGCCCGCGCGGTGCGCACGAGGCTGATCCGCTCGGATGAGAAGCGGATTGCGTTGATCCTGCACGACTGCCTGCACTATGGAGTCCTGTCCACTCACGCCGCCTCCAAGCTAGAACTCGCCGAGTTGGCCGCCCTGCTGGCTGGCGACATTGACGGCATGAACGGCCTGGGTGACGAGCCGATCTACCGGTCCCTGCTCGACGCCGAGGAGTTCGGCACCACCCGGACGGCGCGGGTTGCGACCTGGGCGTCGATGGTGTGCATGGGGCACTCGGCCGACGTCGCGGCGCTGGCCTGGCTGGTCGCTGACCCGCCGGAGGAGTGGTCGGATGCGCAGCGGCAGGTGCTGGCCGACGTGTGGGACAGCATGCGGGCCCGGACGCCGGAGATGCCGGAGAAACCGATGCGGTTCGAGGATCTCGTCGAGGTCATCATCGACGCCGACGTTGTGCTGCACAGCGATGAATTCGGCTACGTCGACGAGCCCGCCGGCCTCGAGGAGTCCGCAGCGTCACCCTCAGCCGTGACCGATGCGCCCGGCGGCTCCCCTCTGGCAGCCGTCGGCGCGCTGGCTGTCGAAAGCGGCGTCGCGGTCGAGCCGACCGAGCGAGACATGCCGTCGTTGAAGCGTGAGCTCGACGACCTCGAGCAGCTCCGCAGCCACGTGGAGGACGAGGTGGCTCCCGCCCTCGCCGCCGCCGCGGCTGCCGGACGACTCCCGGCGGAAGCCGACGTCGTCGCGGTCACGATCTACACCCGCCAACTCACCTCGGTGTTCGAGGCGGTCGCGCGGCTGACGGGAAATGCGCGGCCAGAGACGCTCGCAGACGCCCGGCATGCGGTCGAGGATGCGTTGGCCGCCGCGCAGGAGGCGGACCAGGCGACCGCCCGGCTGGACCGGGTCCGGCAGCTCGCGACGCTGCGCGCGCCGGAGTACGTCGCCGCGGCCGTCGCGCAGGTGGCGGAGCTGGCCGGCAGCGTCGACGACACGACTGCGGCGGAGACCGTCGCGGGCCTCGATGCGCTGCTGGAGATCGTTGAGCTGGACGGCCGTGATCCAGCGCGCGCCGTCGGGCTCGGCGGGCTCGTCAGCTCGGCGGTGCCAGCTGCGATCCCGCTGCTCATGTTCGCCACCACCGCCGGCACCCTCACCTACACCCCGGCCTCCGCCGAACCCGCCGAAACAGAACCCGCCGGAACGGAGGCGGCGGACGTACCTGGCCCGGCTGAGCCCGCCGCAGAAACGCCTGCCGCCGCGCCCGCCGGAGACGAGGCGGGGACCGCAAGCGTGACGGACGAGCAACCTGCAGAAGAACCGGCTGCTTCCCCCACCGACGAGCAGGTCACCAGCCCGGCCGAGCGCACCGAGACCCCTTCCCCGGCGGCCGACCTCGCCAGCGCGGACGAGCCGAGCGTGCAGGGAACAGCCACGGAGGAGGGCGCCGAGTCCGGCGCCCATTCGGAGCTGGACCTCGAGGACATCCTCGCCGGGCTCAACCTCACCGTCCCGCCGCCGCCCACCACCCCCCAGCCCCGCCACGCCCCGCCAGAGGAGATCACCAAGCCCGAGCTGTCGACCGCTGAGCCGTCGGCCGCCGAGGCGCCGGACGCCAGCGACGCGTGCACGATCTACGCCGACCTGCTCAACCACGACCAGTACGCGCTCGCGTACTGGCTCACCACCGCCGAAGGTGCCCCGGCCTCGCTCCGCACCGCGAACCGGCTCGCCGCGCACGCTGCCGCGATCAAGACCTCCACCGGCTCAAACGCCGCCGCCTTCGCCGCCGCCGTCACCGACCTCGACGCCGACTTCGTCCGCGACATGCCCGCCACTCAGATGCTGATCTACGGCGCCGCCGTCCGCGCCGGGCTGCTATCCCCGTCGGCCGGTGCCGCCGGTCCCCTCCGCGACATCGCGACCAGCATCCCTCGCTACGGCAAGGCGATCGAAGAACTCCACGAAGCGCTGCTCACCGCGATCTACAGCGGCGTCTACCTCACTCCGCGCAGCGTCGACGCCGTCGCCGAAGCCGCCGAAGCAGACCAGGTCCTGCAGACCTTGACCGCCGGCGCCGAGGAACTGCTCGCCACGTCCCGCACCATCCTCTACGCCCGTGCGACCGACCTGTGGCAGACGTGGAGGGCCCCCGACGGCTACCTCGGCCGACCGTTGAGCATCGTCGCCGCCGGGCAGACGGCCCCCGACGCGGTCGCGCTCGTCCGCGACCGGGTCGCCGAACTCCGCTCACGCGCCACCCTGGAAGCGATTATCGACCGCGACACGCCCCGCAGCTCCGGCAAGCGCAGCAAGCGGATCGAGTCCCGCGCCCGGGAGAAGCTGCTCGCCTGGACCGGGGAGGTCACCGAGCTGCTGTCGGACTGGATCACTGCCGTTGAGAACCTCACCGGCCCCGACGCCGAGTCATGGATGAGCGACCCGATCACCGACCTGCGTACCCGGGTCGTCGCCGTCCGCAACCAGGCCATCGCCGAGCTCCGCCGCGGCGACACCAGCGTCAAGGCGCGCGACGCCGTTCACGAGGCCGGGCTGCGGCTGCTGACCGACGCCCTCGACCTGCTCGCTGGCACCGCCGCCGTCCCCGCCGGACCGGAAGTTCCGGCCGACCGGCTCCTCGGCGGGCCGCTCTCCGGCGCCGCCGATCTGCCGCTCACCGGCGCCGGAGAGCCCACCCGCCCGATCACCACGGACGACGTCGTCACGGCCGACCGGACCGCTCTGACCGGCGCGGCCGGGTGGCGGGCCGCGTACAAGCAGCGGGCCGCCCGCCACGACCACGTCGGCACGCAACTGCTCATCGAGCACGTGCGCACCCTCGACCCGCCACTGGCCGCCGAGCTCGCCACCGCCCGGGACCAAGCCGTCGCCGCGTCCACGACCGCACTCGATACCGCGATCACGGCCCTGGTCACCCAGATTGACTCCGACCGGCTCTTCGGCCGCATCACAGTCCAGGAATGGACCGACCTGTCCACCCGGGTCCGCGCCCACCAGGCCGGGCCGCGCGGCACCCGCCGCGACTACGACGTCATGTTCGCCGACCTCGCCGCCATCGAGGCCGACCGGGCCGCCGCCGTCGGGCGCACCATCGTCGCCGCCCGCGCCGCGCTCGACACGACCGGCATGGACCCCGAGGACGCCGACCGGATCCAGCGCCGCCTCGACGACGGGGACCTCACCACCGCCGCCGAGTACGTCGAGACGCTCGCGTCCGGCCGACAACTACCCGGCCCACGGGACGACGTCGACCACCTGCGCCGATTCTTCCCCGCGTTCTGCGACGTGTTCGCCGCCCGCCCGGCGCTGAGCAACGGCACGCACCCGCTGCTGCGCGACCTGCAGCTGGCGCTGCCGGCCGGGCGGGTCCCAAGCGACCCGGCACTGGCCGCGCTGCTCGCTGACGCCGGCCTAAACCTGGCCGAAGTAACCCGTGGCAAGACCGTCGCCGAACGGGTCGAGCACTGGAACCGGCTCGCGGTCAGCCGCTCGTTCGACGCCCGCATCGGCAGCGTCAAGGCTGTCCTCGAGCAGGTCGGGTTCATCTTCGACAAGTCGACTAACCCGCCGGTCAAGCGCGGGCAGGGCGGCGGGCGGGGCTCGTGGCTGGACCTGCACGGCGTCCGCGCGACCGCCGGCAAGGCGCTCATCCCGGCATTTGGGACGGCGATGAGCCCGTCCGGGGACACGCTGCGGCTGCTCGCGGTGTGGAAGACCCCGACGCCAGCCGAGCTGGTGGAGATGCTGCGCAGCGAACCGACCGACCGGTCGATCGTCCTGCTGTACTTCGGCACCCTGGACGCCGCCGCCCGCCGCGAACTGGCCCGCCAGTTCCGCAGCGGCCGCAAGCTGCCGCCGACCGCGGTCATCGACGACGCGGTGATCGCCTACGTCGCCTGCCAGCCGGCGCCCGGTCGGGACGTGACGATGTCGGTCACGCTGCCGTTCACGTTCTCGTCCCCGTTCACCCCGGATGTGCCCGGCGTCAACGTGCCGCAGGAGATGTTCTACGGTCGGGCCGAGGAACGGGACAAGGTCGTCGACATGATGGGTCCGTGCGTCGTGTACGGCGGCCGGCAGCTGGGCAAGTCCGCGCTACTGCGCGCCGCCGAGCGCGAGTTCGATGACGGCACCACCCGGCACGCGATCTACGAGTCGATCTTCCACATCGGCAAGTCCGCCCCGGCCGGAGCGGTCTGGACGACGCTGTGGCCGCGGCTGGCGGACAAGGGCATCGTGCCCGAGACCGTCCCGGCCGGCGACCCTGCGGCCGCGCTCACCGGGCACGTCGCCGACTGGGTGGCTGCCCGCCCGGGCCGGCAGCTGCTGCTCCTGCTGGACGAGTCCGACTCGTTCCTCGACGCCGACGCGAACGCCGTCAGCGGAATGTTCCCCCAGGTCGTGCAGTTCAAGTCGCTGATGGAACTCACCAACCGCGCGGTCAAGGTCGTCTTCGCCGGCCTCCACCAGACCGCCCGGTTTGAACGGCTCGCTAACCACCCACTCGCGCACTTCGGCGAGCCGGTCTGCGTCGGGCCGCTCGCGCCCCAGGCAGCGTATGACCTTCTCACCCGGCCGCTGCACGCACTCGGGTTCCGGTTCGCCGACACCGACCAGGCCGCCCGGGTGCTGGCGCTGGCAAACAACCAGCCGGCTTTGATCCAGCTGTTCGCCGCGCGACTGCTGCGCAACCTGCAGGGCGCGCCCGTCCTCGGCGACGCGCCGCCGCAGATCATCGTCGCCGACGACGTCGAGCAGGTGTGGGCCGATCCGACGCTGCGGCGCCAGTTCCGCAAGCGGTTCGACTGGACCCTCGACCTCGACCCGCATTACAAGGTGATCGCGTACAGCGTTGCGCAGAACGCGCACGCAGTCGGCGTCGACGCCGCGATGTCCCCCGGCGAGCTACGCGCCGAGTGCGAGCAGTGGTGGCCAACCGGCTTCGCCGCCGAGGACATCCGCGCTAGTGAGTTCCGCGCCCTGCTCGACGAGTGCGTCGACCTCGGGGTGCTGTCGGTAACCGAGCGCGGCTACCGGCTTCGGACCCCGAACGTGCTCGACCTGCTCGGCAACCGCGACGAGATCGATGAGGTCCTCGAGCGGGCTGAGTCGTTCGAGGCGCCGGAGTCGTTCGACGGGTCGCTGATGCGGCCGGTGTACGGCGCCGGGCCGACTCGGGCGCCGCTGACCACGCAGCAGATCGCCGACCTGCTCGCCGCCCGCCGTCAGGTCCGGATGCTGGTCGGCTCGGACGCGCTCGATGTGGACCGGTGCCTGGCGGTGCTGGAGAAGGAGAACGAGAACGCTGCGTCCGGCAACCGGGAGGCGGTCCTGTCCCGGGCTACGCCGGGTGGGCTGAAGAACAAGTGCCGCAGCTTGCCGCTCCAGAGTGCTGGGCACCACACCGTCGTCCTGGTCGACCTGAAGGACGCGACCGCCGACGCGGCACTCGAGGTGTGGCGGCAGGCCCGGGAGCTGATTGCGGCGCACGTCGGCGGCACCCTCGGAATTGTGCTGGTCAGCGGCCCCCCGCAGGCCGCCGCGTGGCCGGTCGTGGCGCGGGAGTCGGATACGTCCTCCGGCCTGACCGAGCTGCGCCGCTACGACGACACCGATCTGCGTCTGTGGTTCGCGCAGGAGTCGCTGCCGTTCCAAGACGCCGCGTCGCGGGCTGAGCTGCTGGCCACGACCGGGGGCTGGCCGAAGCTCCTGGACCGGCTCGCGCAACACCTGGCCGGCCGGGACAGCGGCACGGTCAGCGACCCGCTCGACGACGTGCGAACCTGGCTGGGCAGCCACGCCCGGTACCTGGTCGTCGCCGCCGGTGTGACCGCAGACGGGTCGCTGCAGCAGGCGTGGGAGTTCCTGGTGAGGCAAATGGCCGGCGAGGCCGTCGACCTGGAGACGTTCGCCGAGTTCCTCGAGCTGCACGCCGCGACCGGCGAGCCCGGCAGCGAACAGCTCACCGCCGCCAGGCTGGCCGCCAACGGATACACCGGCACCGGGGACGTCGTGCAGGTTCTGCGCGCGCTCGGCGTGCTGCTCGGCGACGGCAAGGGCGAGTACCGGATAGAGCCGATCCTGGCCACAGCGACCCGGAGCGCCGCGTGAGCCGCACCTTGCCGCAGCTCGTCCAACAGCTCGTCCTCGACGCGGCCCGGCACGCCGTCCAGGCGTCGGCGCTAGCCGGGACCGACCCGCACCGGCTCGCGCAGGCCAACCGGCGCGCCATGCTGCAGCTGATCGCCCGCCGGCGGCCGTTGCGCGAGGAGCTCACCGCCCGGTACTCCGACGAGCCGACGCTGCAGCAGCCGACCGTGCGGGCCCTACTTTGCGGGGACGCGGCCGTGGCCGAGTCGGCCGCGAACACGCTCACCGACCCGGCCGGCGTGCGCCGCCTCGCCCGCAGCTGGGTCGGCAGCGCCACCCCTGCTCCTGTGCAGGCCAGCCCTGCCGACGTGCCGGCGCCGGTGGACCGGCGCCGGCACGCGCGGACCGCCCGCAAGATCGCCGACCTGCAGGAGGCCCGCGACGTCGCCCGCGCCCAGCGCAACACCGCGCAGGCCGAGGCCCGCGACTTGGCCCGGCAGCTAGCCGCCACCCAGGGCGATCTGGAGGAGGCCGGCACCGTCATCGAGGCGCTGCGGGCCGAGCTGAACCTGGAGCGGGAAGCAGCCGCGGCCCGGTCCACCGACCTGCTCGCCGCCGCTGCGGTCCTCGCCGCGGCCGCCGCCCCGTCCGGCACCGGCGACACCGACGACCCACGCACACGCGAGCTCGCCAACGACGCCACCGCGGTCCCGTCCGACACGCGGCTCGCCGCCGCGCTCGCCGCCGCCGGTGTGGCGCCAGCCGCGTTCCGGGCCGTGCTGGCCACCCTGCTCACCCCGCCGATCGCGCCGGTGCCCGCGGTGGCGACGCCGCGGGAGATCGCGTTGACCCCGCTCGGCGCCGGCACCGAGATCGGCGGTTCGGCCATGCTCGTCTCCGCCGGCGACGTGCGGATCCTCGTCGACGCCGGGATGCGGCCCAAGCGGCGCATCGACGACGCCGGCCCGCCGGACATCGACGTCGTCCGCCGCAGCGGCCGCCTAGACGCGATCGTGATCACGCACGCGCACAACGACCACGCCGGGTACGTGCCGGCGCTGACGGCCCAGTTCGCGAACGTGCCGGTGTTCTGCACCGCGGAGACCGCAGCGCTGCTGCCGACGATGTGGCAGGACTCGGTGAAGGTGTTCGACCGGACCCGCAGCGACTACGTCGAGGCAGGCGAGCCGCCCGCCGAGCCGCCGTACACGCGGACGCAGGCCCTCGCCGCGCAGCGGCGCCTCGAGCCGATCGCGCTCGCCCGGACCGTCGAGGTGGCCGACGGCGTCACCATCGAGCTGTTCCCGGCCGGGCACATCCTCGGCGCGGCCGGCGTCGTCGTCACCGCCGGCGACCGCCGGGTCACCGTGACCGGGGACGTGTCCACGATCGCGCAGCTGTCCGTGCCCGGCCTGATCGTGCCGGACGCGGCCCGCGGCTCGGACCTGCTCGTCATCGAGTCGACGTACTGCGGCCAGCGCGGCACCAACCGGGACCTGGAGGTGGAGAAGTTCATCAACATGGTCGCCGAAACCGTCTCCGCCGGCGGACGGGTGCTCGTCCCGGCGTTCGCGCTCGGCCGCGCCCAGGAGGTCGCGCTCACCCTGCGCGACCGGCTGCCGGACGTCCCGGTCCTCATCGACGGGCTGGCCCGGCACGTTTCCTGGATCTACGAGCAGGAGACCGCCGGGACCGACCGGCCGCTACGGATCTACGGCGACGGCGTGCAGGAAGTCCGAGACACGAACCGGCCCTACCTACTCAAGAGCTTCCGCAAGGGAGTGGTCGTGACGACGTCGGGCATGCTCGCCGCAGGACCCGCGGTCCGGTGGGCCCGGGAGATCCTGCCGGACCCGAACTCGGCGCTGCTGGTCGCCGGCTACCAGGACGAGGACTCCCCCGGCGCGGAACTGCTCGACCTGTCCAACGGCGACAACCGCACCCCGGGGGGCCGCGGCGGGCCGCGCACGTTCCGCCTCGACGCCGACGACGTCGCGGTGAATGCGCGGGTAGAGCAGTTCGGGCTGTCCGCGCACGCCGACCGGCGCGGCCTATCCGCGATCATCAACGAAGTCGCGCCGCGCGAGGTGATGCTGGTGCACGGCGTGGAACGCAAGCAGCGGGACTTTGCCGACAACCTCACCCGGCGCGGCTACGCTGTCGCGCCGACCCGGCACTGGCAGCGCTGAACCCGGCCGTCCGGCGGTGATCTTCCGCAATGTGGGTGGTGGCGGGTACCGTCCGGGTTAGCCCACGCGCCGGCTGCTGACCGCCACGGTCGCACCCGGCGCCGCAGGCCGACAACTGCACACTGACTGTCCCCGTCCCGACCAACGATCGCCGCGCGAGCCCCTGGGTGGAAGGACGCGGCCCGGCGCCGCGCGCCGCCACCTGCAGGAGCCCAGCTTGACGGTCCCACCCGCTCCGATGTCGGGCGCTGTACCCGCCCCGGTTCCGGTTGCCGGACCCGCCGCGGTGCCTACTGCGACGGCGGCGCAGCGGTACGATGCGCTGCTCCGAGCCACAGCCGCTGCTGCGCGGGCGGGTCGGGCAGCCGGGTCCCGGTCGGGATAAGCGTGCCGGTGGCGATGTCGACGACGCGGCGGGCGAGGCTGCCGGGCATGCTCGCCAGCGCTCCGAAGCTCATTGCCGAGGCCGCCAACGGCTACACGCACGGGGAGCGGCTCGTTCCGCCCGCGCAGGGCTTCACGTTCCGGGTGCCGGCGCTGCCGGTCACGCTCGAGTTCACGGTGTCCGCGGCCGCGTACGTCGCGCTGCACCCGACCGTGGAGGAGCAGAAGGCGGCGGTGACTGCCGCCTCCGACCCGGGCGCCGACGCCGCTGCCCCGGCGGCGGGTTCGGCCGCGGCCCCGACGTCCAGCCGCGGGCGTCCGCTGGCTGCAGTGTGGACGAAGGTCGCGATCGACCCGGTCACCGTCACCATGCCCCTTGCCGCCGGCACCGCTGGCACCGTCCGGGCCGGAGAGGACGAGCTCGCCGCCGCGCTGCGGTCCGCGGTCCGGCCGCCGGCCGGCTCGGAACTGCACCGGCCGCGGCGCCTGTCCCCTGCGCCCGGCGGCAACCTGCCGCGCCCGGATGACATGCTGGATGCGACCACGTGGGTCCGGTACTGCGGAGCGAACCTCCTCGACTCCGACGACGTGCCGCCGCCGGAGTTTCGCGCCGCCATCGAACTCGACATCGCCCCCGGCGACGGGTACGTCGAGATCCTCGCCGCGGTCGTCAACCTCACCCCGGCACCGGACCAGCAGACCGTCGACGGCACGCACGCCTACCAGGCGAGCTACCTGAACACGCATCTGTACGAGGTGCAGCTGACCTGCGACACGGACGCGCCGCTCGTGCCATATCAGCTCGAACAGGTGCAGCAGTCCTACCGGTACGATCGGACCGTCCCCGCGCTCGGGCACGCCTGCCCCGTCGACGTCACCCGCACCGGCGGCCGCACCCGGCTGGCGACTCTGTACGCCGCTGAGCAGGCCACCACTCGAGTCCACCCGCGCCGGCGAGTCACGCTCCCGGACGGGACCCTGTCCACCCTCGACACGTCGTTCACGGCCCTGATCGCCGACCCGGTTGCAGCGGTGAGCGCGCTCGTCGACGCGCACCGACGATCTGCGCGGCCGTCGCCACCGCGGTGTTCGTCAGCGTCGGGCTGGTCCTGGGCAGGCGCGGCATGGGTCTGGGCGACGCCAAGCTGATCCTCTCGATGACCGCCCTGCTGGGATGGTGGGGATGGGGCGCCGCGTTCGGCGCGGTGTTCTTTGGCTTCCTTGGCGCGGGATTGGTCGGTGCCGTGTTGTTGGCCAGCGGACGTGTGCGTCGTGGAGCTCACATCCCGATGGGCCCGTTCTTCGTCGCTGGTGCTGTGGTGATGCTCGCGCTCCCCGCTTGAGCACCGACCGGGTAGCCGATTCGATGCGCTCGGCCGGAAAGACGTATAAAACGACCAGGTCGACGCCGTCGCCTTGATGCTCGTGCTGGGGCTCTTTGCATCTAAAATTGGTGGGACGACAACGCTTTCTTGCCGGGAGAGCCGCCGATGCCTCGCCAGGCTGATTCAGGCGCTCCGCAGTCCGGCTCACCCCCGGCACTGGTGGCCATGGTCATCCTTTTCAGGATCCTCGGCGTCTCTACCCGGAAGATGTCAACCAGTTCGGTGGCGGGCAGCGATCTGGAAGTTGCGCAGGCCGACGTCGGCGTCGAGCATGTTCGTGATAGCTATGACGGACGAGATGGGCTCCACCGTGACGGGCCATAACTGGCCCCACTATGGGCTGACTGTCGCTGCTTTCGGCTACCGAACGTAGTCGGCGCTGGTGCTTACCGAGCGGCGTATGAGGTTCCCCCCGGGATGTGGACACCGGGTTATGCCGCGATCTGATGCAGCGTAGTCGGTGCGAGAGCCTGTTCGTAATTGGCGGGGCTG
>NZ_JBAKHL010000078.1:0-29820 GCF_036902715.1 Micromonospora sp. CPCC 205546 | reverse complement strand
GCCGGGGCCGGGCACGGGGCGCCGACGACCGGCCGGGGCGGCCCCGACGGCCGGTCGGTGCGGGCGCGCGGCCGGCCCGCTCGGGGCCCGGCGCAGGGATCGGGCGGTCGGGCGGGGGTGTCGTGGCGCGAGGGGGTGGGCGGCACGGCCGATCCTCGGGACATCGGGGAGCGTCACTGCGGCCGGGAGGCCGAGCCCATCCTAGGAGGAACTGGCGTCCGGGTGAAGATCAGTCGAGGACGCGATGACCGGCACGCTCCAGCGCGGCGGTCGCCTCGCGCAGCCGCACGGCGGGAACCAGCAGGTAGTCGGTGTCGTAGGTGGAGAAGGCGACCACGCTGACCCGGGCGGCGGCGAGCGGGTCCACCAGCGCGGCGAGGGTGCCGCTGACCGCCAGGTCGAGCGGCTCGGCGACCCGCAGGCAGCGCCAGGCGGTCTCGCCGACGGCCTGCTCGGGTGCCCGGTCGGCGGGACAGATCAGCGAGATCCCGTCGGCCGTCCAGCTCACCGTGACCACGTCGCCGTCACTCAGCCCGCCCGACAACTCGGGTGGCAGGGCGGAGCCGGCGGCCAGGCGGCACACGGCGTACTGCCCCGGCAGCAGAGCGATATCGAGCATGAGGGCACCTTACGGCCTCGGTGCGGGCCCGCCCCAGATTCGCCGCGTGCGGCGAACACCACATCCGTCGCTGGTCAGACCGGAGAGAAGAACGTGAGTGAACCCGTGACCGTCCCGCTGGTGAACACCGGGGTGGAGATGGCGTCGACGGTCGCGTCCGGCGCGTCGGCCGACGTGCTCTGGACCCGCAGCAACCCCCGCGCCAGGCGCCCGGAGGAGAGGGCGAGCAGCGGCGGGATCTTGTCGATCTCGGGCTCGGTCAGCTCGCAGCGGTTCGCGGTGAAGTCGAGCAGCCGCAGCCCGCCGTCGAGCAGCGGCAGCCCGGTCACGTCCTCCGGGTCGCCGAGGCAGAGCAGCTCGCAACCGGCGGCGGAGACGGCGACGACCCTCGTCCCGGCGTCGATCAGCAGGCACGGCTCGTCGGCGTGGGAGACCGTCGACGACCACCGACCGAGGTTGTCGAGCTCCTGCCCTGTCGATGTCCCCGCCGCCGGCACGAACACGTCAGAGAGTGAGAGTTCGACGTGGGCCACCGCGCCTCCTATGTACACCGACGGTCCGTCCACGCTAGCCGGTCGTCGCGGGTGACGCCGACCGCGCGGGTCCGCCGGGCCACCGGTGGGTGAGGGAATGCCCTGACCAGGCGGCCGGCGACGGCGCGGCCGACGGGTGCCGACCGGCGCCCGGGTGCGTGGCGTCGCCCGTGACGTTACCGTCGGTTGGCCGGCTTGTCAGCGGCCGTTCGGCCGCCCTCGTACCACCGGTAGTCGGCGGCCGGACGGTAGGCGCCGTTCAGCCAGGTCTCCGGGTGCTGCGCGACCCGGGAGAGCTTCTCGGCCGTGGCCGGGCTGATCCGGCTCCCCCCGGCGATGAGCAGGCGGTCCAGCTCGCGGTGGGTGGCCATGAGGCAGTCCTTCGGCAGGCCGTAGACGCTGATGACGCCGGAGCCGACGAAGGTCAGCACCGGCGTCACCGGGATCGACAGCCCCACCGCGTCGGAGAGGGCCTTGCTGGCGCGCTTGGCGTCGCGGCGGGCCTCGGCCACGTAGGGCGGTCGCTTGCCGTTGATCTGGACCACGTCGCCGGCCACCAGCACCCGGGCGCGGCCGTGGTCGGCGATGGTGACCGCGAAGAGCCCGCTCGGCCCGATGGCGAGGAAACCGGCGCGTTCGTCGCGCTCGTGGTCGAGCAGAAGGTCGGACGCGTCCGTGCGGGGCCACTCGATGACGTGCCACGCGGGCCCGAGATGGTCGAGCCGGCCGAGCGCCCGTGCCCCGGCCGCCTCCAGCCGCCGCGCGTCCCGCTCCGCCCGACGGCGGCGGGCCCACTCCAACGGGGACGGACGGACGGGTGCGAGCACCCCCGGCGGTTCCACGCGGGGGTGTGGGACCGCCACGGGCGGCAGTGCCCGGGCGGACGGTACGGCTCGACGTGCGGGAAAGACAGTCATCGCGACCTCCGGCAAAAGGTCCCTCGAAGTTATGTCCTCACTACCCTACGTTGCCAGTCCCCCGTGTCGGCAAGTTGGAACGCCGGAGTGAGTGCGGATGAATGCCATATTCATCCACCCCTGTTTTATCGGATGCCGCCAAACCCTGCCCTACGCTGCGAGGGTGACCCACTACGTGGACAGCGAAGTCGGTCGGCTCGGAACGGTGCTGCTGCACCGCCCCGGTCCTGAGCTCGCCCGGCTCACCCCCCGCAACAACGACTCGCTCCTCTTCGACGCCATCCCCTGGGTGGGCCGCGCCCAGGAGGAGCACGACGCCTTCGCCGCGGCCCTGCGCGAGCGCGGGGTGGAGGTGCTCTACCTCGCCACCCTCCTCGCCGAGACGCTCGCCGTCGCCGACGCGCGGGCCGAGCTGACCGAGGAGGTGCTCCGCTCGCCCCGGCTCGGCGACTCGCTGCGTGCCCGGGTCACCGACCACCTCGCGTACCTGGACCCCGTCGCGCTGGCCGACGTGCTCATCGCCGGGCTGGCCCACGAGGAGCTGCGGGTCAGCCGCGAACGGCCGGGCGGCCTCGTCTACTCCCTGATGGACCGGCACGACTTCGTCATCGACCCGCTGCCCAACCTGCTGTTCACCCGGGACTCCTCGTTCTGGGTCGGCGACCGGGTCGGGGTGACCAGCCTGGCGATGCCGGCCCGGCGGCGGGAGACCACGCTGACCGACGCGATCTACCGGCACCACCCGCGCTTCGCCGGCACCGAACTGGTCTACCAGCCGGGCCTGGAGCACCTGGAGGGCGGCGACGTGCTGCTGCTCGCGCCGGGGGTGCTGGCCGTCGGCGTCGGCGAGCGGACCACCCCGGCCGGCGCGGAACGCCTTGCCCGGCAGGTCTTCGCCGCCGGCCTCGCCCACACCATCCTCGTCGTCCCGATCGCGCAGGAGCGGGCGACCATGCACCTGGACACCGTCTGCACGATGGTGGACGTCGACGCCGTGCTGATGTATCCGAACATCGCCCACACCCTGTCGGCGTACACCGTCATCGCCGGGGCGGACGGCGAGGACCCGAGGGTGGACGGCCCGGCGCCGTTCCTGCGGGCCGCCGCCGACGCCATGGACCTGCCGCAGCTGCGGGTCATCGACACCGGGCTGGACCCGGTCACCGCGGAACGCGAGCAGTGGGACGACGGCAACAACACCCTGGCCCTCGCGCCCCGGCTCTGCGTGGGCTACGAGCGCAACACGGAGACCAACGCCCAGCTGGAGCGGGCCGGCATCGAGGTGATCCCGATCGCGGGCTCGGAGCTGGGCTCGGGCCGGGGCGGGCCGCGCTGCATGTCCTGCCCGCTGGTCCGTGAGCCGCTGGGCCGGCAGGGAAGGGCCCCTTCCTGACCGGTCCGGTCGTGGAAGGGGCCCTCGCGCACGATGACGGAGCGTGACGGGCGGCCTCGCCGGGGGCGGCGGGGGCGCCCCCGGCTCAGCGCAGGGTGAGCTGGCGGCCGAGCAGGCCGTGGCGCGCCCGCCGGCCGGCGGCGTCCAGCGGGGCGGGCTCGGCGAGGGCCTCGGCGTAGCGCTTGGCGAAGTCCGCGACCGGCTGCTCCCAGTCGGCGGCCGGGACGTCCTCCGGCAGGTCCCAGACCGGCACCAGCCGGCCGTGGGCCCGGAACATGCCCGCGAAGCGGGTGTTCTCGCCGAGGACCAGCGTGCCGGCCACGCTCAACCGGGCCAGCGCGTCCAGCGCGGCGTCCTCGTCCTCCGGCAGCACCCAGCGCACGTGCGCCTTCTCCGGCACCCGGCACCAGTAGGCGGCGCGGGCGGCGGCGAGGCGGACCGTCGGATAGATCGCCGCGTTCGCCCGCTCCAGGGACGCCTGCACGTTCGGGTCGTCGCCGGCCCCCGGGTCGAGCCAGAACTCGAACCCGTCGTGCATGCTGATCTCCAGCGGGCCGTCGACCAGGACGTCGGTCAACCGGGGGCCGGGACCGGGCAGCGGCGGCACGGAGACCGGGCGGCCCGGCTCGGCCCGCAGCGCGCAGAGCAGCGCCTCGGCCAGGTCCCGGGAGACGTCGCCCGACTGGAGGTGACGCTGGAGCCCGATGAGGACCCGCCCGTCCGGCTTGGTCATGGCCGGGGCGGCCATCGGCAGCACGGTGGCCAGGACGACCTCCCGGTCGCCGAACTCCTCGACCAGCGCGGGGGCCAGCCGCAGCTGCGCCGAGGCGGCCGGCACCAGTTCCCGGAGGGCGATCCACTCCGGTTCGTCGGTCAGCCCCTCGAACGGTCGGGGCACGAAGATGTCCCGCACCTTCTCCCGCTTGGGGGTGGCTTCGGCGGCCCGCTGGCTCTTTCGACGCTTGCTCACGGCGACACAGCCTAGAGGTCCCGGCCGCCCGGCGGGGCAGGACCCGCCCTCACGGTCGGTCAGCCGGCCACGGCCAGGTCCGACCGGGTGATCTCCACCGGGTCGAACTCGGCCCACACGCTCTGGCCCAGGCCGTCGCGCTCGACCCCCCAGCGGTCGGCCAGCCCCGAGATGATGTGCAGCCCCCGACCGTCGACGGCGTCGTTGTCGGCGACCCGCATCGTGGGGCCCGCGGCGGCGCCGCCGTCGGTCACCCGGAGCTGCACCTGCTGGCCGCCGGCCGAGGTGCGCAGCCGCCAGGCCACCCGGACCACACCGCCGGGCAGGGGGTCGGCGTGCCGGACCGCGTTGCCCACCAGCTCGGCCAGGACCGCGACGAGGTCGGCCAGGAGCGGTGGGGGTACGGCGTCGGTCAGCTCCTCGGCGAGGCGCCGCCGCGCCAGCCGTGCCCCCGCGGCGTGGTGGGGGACCACCACGCACCATGCCCGATCGGCAGCTCCCGTCGACACCTTCGTCCCTTCACGCCTCCGTTGCCCGTCGCCGGTCACGCGCGGGGCAGCCGCACCTCTGCGACCGTACCGCCACCGGCCCTCGGCCGTAGGGATACCCATCCATTCTGCTGTTCAACGATCCGACGGACGAGATAGAGGCCGAGTCCTGCCCCGGGGTAGCGACGGCGGTCGCCCGACTCGCCCTGCCAGAACCGGTCGAAGGCCCGTTCCGCGTGCTCCGGGAGGATGCCGACGCCCCGGTCGCCGACCTCGAAGGAGACCGTCGACGCGTCCGCCGCGGCGGTGATCTCGATGGGCGAGTCGGGCGGGGAGTACTTGCCGGCGTTCGTGCACAGCTCCGTGAGCGTGGTGGCCAGGCTCGGCCGGTGCCCGAGCGCCTTGGGCAGGTCGGCGGGGAGGCGCAGCACGAGCCGCTGCCGCAGCTCCGCCGGCAGGTCGAGCGCCGCCGTGCGCAGCGCGTCACCGAGGTCGTACGGGGCGGGGGGCTCGTCGCCCGGTCCCGCCTCGGCGGCGGAGGAGAGCAGCCGGTCCACCAGGCGGGCCAGCTCGTTGGCGCGTTGCCCGATCACCCGGGCGGCGTGCCGCCGGTCGGTCTCGGTCAGCGACTCCCAGTGGTCGGTGAGGGTGTCCGCGTAGCCCTTGATCACGGTCACCGGCGTACGCAGCTCGTGGCTGGTCACCGCGACGAAGAGGTCCCGGTCGTGGTCGCGGCGCTGCTGGTCGGTGATGTCCCGGAAGGTGACCACCCGCAGGGCGCCGGGGCCGGGCAGCTCACCAGAGGTGATCTTGAGCCAGCGGCCGTCGGGCAGCCGGTGGTCGAGCACCCGGCCGGACGGCGGCAGCGGGAAGGGCAGCGGCCGGTTGAGCGCCTGGGCCGTGGAACGGCCGGTGGTCCGGGCCGCGGCCGGGTTCCAGAGCCGGACGTGACCGTCCCGGTCGACCACGGCCAGGCCGTCCGCCAGCGCCGCCACCACGGGCCCGTCGCCGTGCACGGGCAGCCCGCTCTGGTCGCCGTACAGGTGGGCGATGCAGGAGGCCACGTAGCTCGCGACGGCGTGCTGCTCGACGTCCAGCGGGTCTTCGCCGTCCGGATAGAGCACGTGCAGGCTGCCGACGGTCAGCCCGCCGAGCTCCGCGCGGGAGACCACCATGCGGCGCAGGCCCCGCTCCGCCAGCTCCCCGCAGAGCCCGCCGGCGAGTTCGTCGGTGCGGACCTGGCGCACACGGGCGCCGCTGAGCAGGCAGACGGTGGCGGGGTCGTCGGCCGGCACGTGGCGGCCGACGACCCACTCGGTGGCGCCGGTCGCGGCGATCACCCGGCCGCCGGTCGGCGCGAACTCGACGAAGGCCGTGCCCGCCGCGCCGAGCGCCGACCGGGCCACGCTCAGCAGGTGGGTGAGCACCGGGAGGCCGGTGCCACCAGAGTTGATCATTCCGATCACCGTGGTGTGGCCGGCGACGGCAGCGGAGAGATCGGTGCGCTCCGACATGCTCCGAGTGTGCCCCGCAGGCGCGTACCGGGACACCCCTGTCCGACCCGGTCTCCGCTGGGCGCCACCGCAGTCAGCGGTCGAGCCGGGCCAGCGCGTGCGCCGGCCGGTCGGTGATGATGCCGTCCACCCCGGCGGCCAGGACGAGGTCCAGATCGGCCGGCTCGTTGACGGTCCACACGAAGACCTGGTTGCCCGCCGCCCGCAGCGCGGGCACCAGCTGCGGGCGGGCCCGCACCAGGGCGACACCGGGGCCGGCGATCCGGGTGCCGAACGGCAGCCGTCCCAGCGGCAGCCAGCGCGGCAGCACCTCCAGCAGCAGCACCGTGGGCAGCGCGGGGGCCAGCTCCCGGACCCGGCGCACGGCCAGCGGGGAGAACGACATGACGGTGACCCGTACCGGATCGTCCGGTTTCGGTTCGGTCAGGCCGTAGCGGCGCAGCAGCGCGACGAGCCGGCGCTCGACGTTGCCGCCGTAGCGGGAGGGATGCTTGGTCTCCACCAGCAGCCGCACCGGCCGGCCCGCCGCGAGCACCGCGTCCAGCAGCCGCTCGAGGGTGAGCAGCCGGGTGTGCGACTCGTCCAGCACCTCGTCGCCGTCGGCGGGTGAGCAGCCGGGGTGCCAGGAGCCGAAGTCCAGCGCCTCCAGCTCCGCGAGGGTGCGGGCGCTGACCAGCCCGTGGCCGTTGCTGGTGCGGTCGAGCCGGCGGTCGTGCACGCAGACCAGGTGCCCGTCGCGGGTCAGCCGGACGTCGCACTCCAACCCGTCCGCGCCCTCGTCGAGGGCGCGCAGGTAGGCCGCGAGGGTGTGCTCGGGCAGGTCGTGGGAGGAGCCGCGGTGCGCGAAGACGAGAGGGGCGCCCATCCTGGTCGTCCTAGAGGACCCGGCCCGGCTGCCCGCCCTCGCCGACCACCGGTCGACCGGCGGCGGCCCACTCGCCCATCCCGCCCTCGACGTTGCGCACCTGGTCCCAGCCGTTGCGCATGAGATAGGTGACGACCTGGGCGGATCGTCCGCCGGAGCGGCAGATGACGGCGACGTCGCGGTCGGTCGGCACCTCGGCGATCCGGGCCGGCAGCTCCATCATCGGCAGGTGGTGCGCGCCGGGGGCGTGGCCGGCGTTCCACTCGTCGTCCTCGCGGACGTCGAGCAGGTACGCGTCGTCGGCGATCTCGGTCACGGTCACGGTGGGAACCTGGGATCCGAACACGGGCCAAGCCTAGATCCTCGCGCGGGCGGTCGTCGGCGGGCCGGCCCCCGGCGTCACAGCCGGGTGACCCAGCGCGGGTTGGTCCGCGCCCAGTCCGGCACACGGGTACCGCGTACCGCCTCGAAGAGGCCGTCACCGCCGTTGTCGAGCACCACGTACGACACCTGGTCGATCGTCTGTGGGTGGGAGGGGACCTGCACACCGCGCAGCGCGTCGGCCGGCAGGTCGCGCAGCGCGAGGACCAGGTCCTCCAGCGGTACGCCGTTGGTGTCCACGGTCAACGAGCCGCCGACGGCGCGGATCACCTGGTCCAGCTTGACCGGGTTGGTGCGCAGCGACGTCTCGCTCGTGCGCTCCAGCACGGCCCGGAGCAGTTGCTGCTGGTGGGTCTGCCGGTCGTAGTCGCCACCCGGCAGGTCGTAGCGCTGCCGGACGTAGTCCAGTGCCTGGCCGCCGTCCATCTGCTGGCAGCCGGGCGCGAAGACGCGGTCCGTGTGGATCGAGCGGACCTCCGTGTCGACGCACATGCGTACGCCGCCGAGCAGGTCGATGACCTTGCGGAAGCCGGAGAAGTCGATCAGGGCCGCGCCGTCGAAGCGGATGCCGGTCAGCCGGGCCAGGGTGGCCGAGAGCAGGCGGGTGCCCGGCTGGCCGCCGCCGCCGTGCTCGTACGCCGCATTGATCTTGTCCTGGCCGCCGCCGTAGCCGTTGCCGGCGGGGATGGCGACGAGCAGGTCCCGGGGCACGGAGACCAGGTACGCCTCACGCCCGCCGGCGGGGACGTGCACGATGAGGATGGTGTCCGACCGTCGGTCCGCCGTGCTGCCGCTCTGCCACCGGTCGGTCCCCACCAGCAAATAGTTCAGGGGCCCGTCGGGGTCGGTGCGCTCCCGGCGGGCGGTGGGGTCGAGCAGTTGCTCCCGCACGACGCTGCGCTCGTAGCGGTCGGTCAGGGTACGCAGGCCCGCCACGGCGAGCCCGGCCAGCAGCACCAGCGCCAGGCCGAGGCCGAGCAGCAGCCGCGGCCAGCGGACGCGGCGCGGCCGGGCGGCCCGGGGAGCGACCCCCCGGCCCCGGCCGTCGCCCACCGATCTGGACGTGACGCCTCCCCGCGACCCGTACGTGAATGCTTCTCACGTCAGGCTACGAGTCGACCAGGGCGGTCCGGGCCGCTTCGCCGACTTTGCCCGCCGGTGCGGCACGGGGGTCTGCCGGGCGGCGGCCGCTACTCGCGGTTGGAGACCACCTCGGGGTTGGCGAAGACGAACTCGGCCAGCTTGTCCTGCTTCGCCGCGCGGAACATGTTCAGCGTCTGCTCGCTGAGCGTCTCCCGAGTGCCGTCGCTGTGGAAGGTGCCGCCGTTGGTCTTCAACATCACCAGGTCGTTGCCGGTCACCCCGCGCATGGTGAAGACGAAGTCGGGGACCGGTACGCCGCCGGTGTCCAGGATGAACGCCTTGCCGGCCGCATCCATCAGCTTGTTCAGCTTGATCGGGTTGGTCAGCGTCCCGTCCTGGGTGGCCTTCTTCGCCATCGCCTTGATCAGCTGCTGCTGGTTCTGCTGCCGGTCGTAGTCGCCGTTCTTGAGGCTCTTACGCTGCCGGGAGTAGTCCAGCGCCGCCCAGCCCTCCATCTCGCGGCAGCCCTTCTTGTGCACCACGGGCGTCCGCTGCTTGCCGGTCTTCTTCGCGTCGGCGTTCCACATCGGCTTGCCGTCCACGTACGACATGTGGATCGACTCGACCTCCTGCTTGACGCAGATGCGGACCGTGCCGAGGGCCTCGATGACGTTCTTGAAGCCGCCGAAGTTGATGATCGCCGCGCCGTCGAAGCTGATCCCGGTCATCTTCTTGATCGTCTGCGCCATCAGCTGGGCGCCGCCCTCCCAGCCGCCGCCGTTGCGGGCGCCGGCCTGGAACGCGGCGTTGATCTTGTCGGTGCCGCCCGAGTAGCCGCTCTTCTTGAACGCCGGGATCTGTGCCTCGGTGTCGCGGGGGATCGAGATCAGGTACGCCTGGTCGTGCGTCGCCGGGATGTGCAGCACGATGATGCTGTCCGCCCGCACGTCGTCGGCGGCCCACCGCTCCCGGGCGTCCACGCCGAGCAGCAGCATGTCGATCGGGCCGTCCAGGTTGGCGCCACCCTCGGCGTCGGTCTTGCCCGCGTCTCCGAGCAGGTTGCGCTGGGCGATGTTGCCGGTGGCGCTGCTGATCAGCGCCTTGCTGCCGACGATGGCCGCACCGCTGGCGACCATCAGCACGGCGCCGAAGATCAGGGTGAGTCGGGCCCAGAGCGGGTCCTTGCGGCGCGACCGCTTCTTCGCGGAACCGCCGCGGGGCTTGCCGCCCTTGACGGGCTGCTTCGGGATGCTCGTGGAGGCCCGGACCGGGCCACGGGGGGACTCCAGCGCCGGAGGGCGACGGCTGGTCTGAACCGGCATGCGTGCTCCAGCTCGCGTTGTCAGGGGGCGGGATCACTTTACGGACGCTTTCCCGTCCTGGCGAGGTCGTCCGACCGTCAAATGCCGTTCGTACGGCCGTCACCCAGGAGAACTGACCGAACGGACAGATCGATACGGCTGGTCGGCGGTTGGCTCACAGGAAGCGCCCGGCCGGCCCTCCGAATCGTGATGACGTCGGTCGATCACGGGGAGGGCCGGCCGGCGGGGCTGGTCAGTTTCCGGTGCCGTTCTTCTTCTGGTTGGCATCGACCCAGGCCGTCATGGTGTCGGCCGACATCGCCTTGTACATGGCCAGCGCCTTCTCCTTGTCGGACACCACCACCGACTCGCCGTTGATGGTCTGGCTACCGACGTGCGGGCTGGTCACGAAGGTCAGGTTCTCGCCGCGCAGGTTGCGGAACTGGACCCCCATGTCGACCAGCGAGAAGCCCTGGTCGACGGTGACCGCGGCGGTGACCGACTTGAGGAAGTCGTTCAGCTTCTTCGGATTGGTCAGCGTGCCCGTGCTCGCCGCCTTGTCCATCAGGGCGCGGAGGAACTCCTGCTGGTGGCGCATCCGGGCGAAGTCGCCGTCCGGGAACTGCTTGCGCTGCCGGATCCAGTCCAGCGCCTCGGCGCCGTCCATGTGGTTGGTGCCCTTGGTGAACGTCCGGTACGGCTTGTGGATCGAGGTGACCGTCCGCTCGACCTTCAGCTCGACGCCGCCGAGAGCGTCGGTGACCTCCTTGAAACCGGCGAAGTCGATCGCCATCACGTGGTCGAGCCGCACGTCGGTGAAGCACTCCACCGTCCGGACGGCCAGCGGCAGCCCGCCGAAGGCGAAGGCCCCGTTGATCTTCCCCCGCTGCCCGGAGCCGCAGTCCGCGTTCGCGCTCTCCGGGATCGGCACGTAGAGGTCGCGGGGGATGGAGACCAGGTAGGCCTTCTGGTGGTCGGACGGGATGTGCATCACGATGATCGTGTCGGCCCGCCACTTGCTGGACTTGTCCACCGGGGCGTCCGGGTCCCGGGAGTCGCTGCCCACCAGCAGGATGTTCAGCGCGCCGTCGACCGCCTTGGCCGGGCGGCCCCCCGTGATCTCGGAGAACGGGTCGGTGCGGGCCAGGTCGTCGTCGAGGCCACGGGCGTAGAACCAGGCGCCGATCCCGCCGAGCAGCGCGAGCACCAGCACGGCCACGCCCGCCACCAGGGCGATCCGACCCCACCGGGGGCGTGCGCCGCGCCGACCCGGGCCGCCCGGGCCGGTCGGCGCGCCGGGCCCACCCGGACCGGCGGCCCGTGGCGCGTCCGGGGACGGGGACCAGCGGGCCCCGTCGGGCCGGGCGCGTCCGGCGTCCCGGCCGGAGCCGGGCACCGAGGCGCGCCCGGCGCCGCGGTGCAGATGGGGGAGGGGTACTCCGGCGGGCGTGGTCGCTGACATGTAACTCAGGGTACGTACGCGCGGCCACCACCGCCCTGAAGCGCCGCCGACGTGTGCGCCGGCGGCGGGCGGTCGCTAGGCCGTCCGCTCGCGGAAGTACTCGATGGTGCGGCGCAGGCCCTCCTCGGGAGCCACGGTCGGCTCGTATCCGAGCAGCTCGCGGGCGAGGGTCAGGTCCGGGCGGCGCATCTCCGGGTCGTCGGCGCTGCGCGTGATGTACGTCACCTCGGAGCTGCTCCCGGTGAGCGACACGATCGTCTCGGCCAGCTGCCGCATGCTCATCTCGTGCTCGGTGCCGCAGTTGATCGGCCCCGTCTCGCGCGAGTCGAGCAGCAGCAGGATGCCGCGCACCAGGTCCGAGACGTAGCAGATGGAGCGGGTCTGGTTTCCGGTGCCGTGCACGGTGATCGGCTCGCCGCGCAGCGCCTGGGAGATGAAGGTCGGGATGGCCCGGCCGTCGTCCGGGCGCATCCGCGGGCCGTACGTGTTGAAGATCCGGACGATGGCCGCGTCCAGCCCCTGGCTGCGGTGGTAGGCCATGGTGGCCGCCTCGGAGAAGCGCTTCGCCTCGTCGTAGACGCTGCGGATGCCGATCGGGTTGACGTTGCCCCAGTACGACTCCCGCTGCGGGTGCTCCTTCGGGTCCCCGTACGCCTCGGAGGTGGAGGCCATCAGGAAGCGGGCGCCGTCCGCGACCGCGCGTTCCAGCAGGTGCAGGGTGCCCACCGAGCCGACGCGGAGGATCTCCACCGGCAGCTTCTCGAAGTCCGTCGGGCTCGCCGGCGAGGCCATGTGCAGGATGGCGTCGAAGCGCTCGGCCATCGCCGGGTGCGTCGGCAGGCCGTCGGAGATGTCGGCCTCGACCAGGGTGAAGCGCGGCTCGTCGCGCAGGTGGGCGACGTTCTCCTCCGACCCGGTGACGAAGTTGTCGAGCGCGACCACGGTGCAGCCGCGGGCGATCAGCGAGTCCACCAGGTGTGACGGTACGAAGCCGGCGCCGCCCGTGACGAGGATGCGGTGACCGGGTCCGAAGCGGGCAACAGCGTTCATGCCGGTCAGCCTACCCACTGCCGCGGGCGGCCCTCGGGCAAGGAAGGAGCCCTCGTCGACGAGGGCTCCTTCCCCGCGTCGTGCTCGTCAGTGGGCGCCGGCGCCGGTGATGGCGCGGACCTCCAACTCCGCGTACTTCTCCTCGTCGTGCTCCTTGGAGATGACGGTGCCGATCCAGCCGCACAGGAAGCCGAACGGGATGGACAGGATGCCCGGGTTGGACAGCGGGAACCACTGCCAGTCCTGCTCGGGGAACATCGAGGTGGGTGCGCCGGAGACCACCGGCGAGAAGAACACCAGCAGGACGGCGGAGAGCAGGCCACCGTAGATGGCCCACACCGCGCCCGAGGTGTTGTACCGCCGCCAGAACAGGCTGTAGAGGATCGCCGGCAGGTTGCCCGAGGCGGCCACCGCGAAGGCCAACGCCACCAGGAAGGCGACGTTCAGGTTCTGCGCGAAGATCGACAGCACGATCGAGATCGCGCCGATCACCAGGGCGGAGACCCGGGCGACGCGTACCTCCTGCCGCTCGGACGCCGTCCCGTCCTTGATCACGTTGGCGTAGAAGTCGTGCGCCAGGCTGGACGAGGAGGCCAGGGTGAGGCCCGCCACGACCGCCAGGATCGTGGCGAAGGCGACCGCCGCGATGATCGCCAGCAGGGTCGCCCCGCCCAGGTCGCCACCGAGGAACTCGATGCCCAGTGCCTCCGCGAGCTGCGGCGCGGCGGTGTTGCCGGCCTTGTCCTGCGCGGTGATCGCCTGACCACCCACCAGGGCCGCCGCGCCGAAGCCGAGGGCCAGGGTGAGCAGGTAGAAGGTGCCGATGATGCCGATCGCCCAGAGCACGCTCTTGCGGGCCGCCCTGGCGGTCGGCACGGTGTAGAAGCGGATCAGGATGTGCGGCAGGCCGGCCGTGCCGAGCACCAGCGCGATGCCGAGCGAGAGCAGATCCACCTTGTTGTAGAAGGTCTGCGTCGGGTTGCCGGCCACCTCCTGGCAGTAGCGCAGACACGGCTCGAGGAAGGCGTCCCCCTTGCCGGAGGCGGAGGCGGCGTCACCGAGCAGCGACGACAGGTTGAACTTGTACTTCGCCAGCACCAGCAGGGTCATCACCAGCGCGCCGCCCATCAGCAGGAACGCCTTGACGATCTGCACGTAGGTGGTGCCCTTCATGCCGCCCACCGTGACGTAGACGATCATGAGAGCGCCGACCATGACGATGGTCGCGATCTTGGCGGCGTCGGCGTCCATGCCGAGGAAGGTGGTGCCCGGCTTGATGCCCAGCAGCAGCGCCACGAGCGCGCCCGCACCGACCATCTGGGCCAGCAGGTAGAAGATCGACACCGTGATGGTGGAGACGGCCGCGGCGGTCCGCACCGGGCGCTGGCGCATCCGGAAGGCCAGCACGTCGGCCATCGTGTACCGGCCGGAGTTCCGCAGCAGCTCCGCGACCAGCAGCAGCGCCACCAGCCAGGCGACCAGGAAGCCGATCGAGTAGAGGAAGCCGTCGTAGCCGTAGAGGGCGATGATGCCGGCGATGCCGAGGAACGAGGCGGCCGACATGTAGTCGCCGCCGATGGCCATGCCGTTCTGGAAGCCGGAGAAGGACCGGCCGCCGGCGTAGAAGTCGGTGGCCGTCTTGGTCTGCCGGCTGGCCCAGATGGTGATGGCCAGGGTCACCGCCACGAAGACCAGGAAGAGCGTGATGGTGAGGTTGCGGGCGGTGGTGCTGCCCGCCTCAGCCGCGAGGACCGTGGTCATGGCCCACCTCCCCGATCTCGGCGCGGATCCGGTCGGCGACCGGGTCGATCTTCCGGTCGGCGAAGCGGGAGTAGAGCCAGGCGATGAGGAAGGTGGAGACGAACTGGAGCAGGCCGAAGACGAGGGCGACGTTGATGTTGCTGCCGAAGAGCTTCGTGCCCATGAAGCCCCGCGCGTACGCGGACAGGATCACGTAGAGCGCGTACCACAGGAAGAACGCGACGGTCATCGGGAAGACGAAGCCGCGCAGCGTGCGCCGCAACCCGGCGAACTCGTCCGACCGTTGTACGGCCAGGTACCGGTCCGCCGCCGAGGCGGGGGGCGTGGACGCGGGTGTGTCCGTGGACATCTGTGGATCACCACCTTCACAGGCGTGGGGAGTTTCGCGCACGGTAGGAAGCGCGCTCCCCGCCCGGGAAGGGGTGGGATCGACGTCGGTCGGCGGCTGCGCCGAACGGCACGGTCGCTGCGCCGAGTGACGCAGCTCACTCCGTTCACCGGTCACGGGCGCGGCCCGGGTGGGCCGAGCGGTCGCCCGGTCGCCGCCGCCGGGACACCGGTCGACCGACCCCCGCCAGCCTCAGGTCAGGTCAGCTCGCGGTAGCGGCCCCGGTAGTGCAGCAGCGGGTCCGTCTCCCCGGTCAGCTCGACGGCCTCGATGGTGGCCTCCACCAGCAGGCCCCAGCCGTACTCGCGGGCGGTGTCGAGCCGGCACCCCGCCCAGCCGCCGGCGTCGGCCGGCATCGGGCCGTAGGGGGTGTCGGTCCACGCGCCGGTGGCGAACAGGCCGCCGGGGGCCGGGAAGAGGCCCGCGAACCGGTCGGCGAGCTGCCGGTGCGACGGGCCGAGCGGCGTCACCGCGAAGCGGCCGGCGGACTCGAGCGCCGCCCACAGGTCGGACTCCGGGTCGACCAGGCCGAGCAGCCGGTCCGGCTCGCCCTCCGCGACCAGCGTGGAGGAGACCGTCAGGCCCGCCGGCTCCGGCGCCGTCCAGAGCGTCACCGGCGACGCCAGCCGACCCCGCAGCCGGCGTACGGGCGAGCGCCGGTCGGCGGGCACGGCGAACGGGTCGATGTGGTGGATCTCGGCACCCGGCTCATGATTCACGTGAAACATTGTGCGGCCTGCCCCGCCCCGACGAGCCCGGATGTGGTCCCTGGCGTCGACGGACGGCGAAACTTCGACGACCGCCCGGCAGCCGTCGATGAACTACGGTCAGGCCCGTATCGGAACGGCCCTCGAACGGGGCGCACGCCCTTTCGTGGTCCTCCACCGTCACCAGGAGATCTTGGACGTCCTGTGCCCCTCCAGGGGCCGTTCCTCGCCCGGGTCAGTCCTCGGCGGCCAGGGACCGGCGGGCGGCGGCCAGCACCTCCGGGTCCGCGCAGCCGGCGGCGTACCCGGCGATCCGGCGGCGGATGTCGCGGCCGAGCAGCCAGGACCCGATCCGGTCGGCGACCGGGCGCAGGAACGCGGGCCGGCAGCGGAAGCTGTACCGCCAGGTGGCGATCGCGTGGCCGGGCTCCGGGGCGGGCGCGAACCGCCAGCCGCCGGCAAACATCTCGAAGAACCACGGCCCGCGCACCATCTTCATCCCGACGTGGCTCGGCGGAGCCCAGGAGACGTACTCGCTCACCATCGCCAGGCCGTGCCGGGACCGGGTGAAGGTGCGCACCCCCTTGCCGGGCCGGGTCGCCCCGTCGGTGAAGTGCTGCTCGCGCACGAACGGGTCCCAGCGGTAGCGCACCGGCGCCGTGGTCTGGGAGACCGCGAAGGCCAGCTCGGGCGGGACCGGCACGGTGATCACGGCTTCGACGACGGGCATCAGGCCATTGTGCCGCCGACCGGCAAGCGCCAAGAACTGCCGCACCCCCACCGTGGCGCCTCCCCTGCTGGTCCGCCGCCCCGAACGGTGCGGCGTCTGACCAGCACACCCCATGCCCGTACGGGAGGTTGCGGCGTGACGGGTCCGTTCTCAGCGGCGGGGGGTCACCGTGGCGAGCAGCTCCGGCATCCGGCGGTCCAGCACGTCGCCGGCCAGGTACGCGCCGAGCAGCGCCGCACCCAGGCCGTACGCGGCCCCGAGCGGCAGCGCCAGCCAGAGCCAGACGTCGCCGAGCAGCCCGGCGGCCACCACCATCGGCACCGCCGCCACCGCCGTGGCGAGCATCGCCAGCAGGGTGAGGAAGCTCTTCGCGATGCCGGCACCGGTGTTCAACGCGAACGGGTTGCTCGTCTCCGGCAGCGAGTACGCCCCGAGTACCGAGACGAAGCCGTTCACCGCCAGCCCCGCGCCGTACGTGGCGAACAGGGTGCCCGCCATCAGCCCGATCCAGCCGGGCTCGCCGAGGACCACCGCGACGACCACGGAGATCACCGCCAGCATCGGCAGCACGTAGAGCGAGAACGCGGCCATCCGGGCGCGTAGCTCCTGCTGGCCGGAGACGCCAGCGACCACGTTCGCCGCGTACGCGCTGCCGTCGAAACCGAACTGGTTGGCCACGGTGACGGCGGCGAGCAGCCCGACGAAGAGCATGGACACGCTCGACAGCAGCGGGGACGAGTCGAGGCTGGCCGTGAAGCCCTCCGCGCTGTCGATGGTGAAGCCCGAGCCGCCCAGGTTGACCATGACCGGCACGAAGAGACCGACGACCGCGACGGTGATCAGGTTGGCCCGGCGCCTGGCGTCCCGCCACCAGTAGCGGGCCTCCCGGGCGACGAGGGCCCCGAACCGGTCTCGCCGGGCCCGGGCGAGGGCCTTCGGGAAGAGCTGGGCGACCGCCCCGCCGGTCGTGGCGCGCTGGGCGCGGGCCGGCCCGGCGGTGGCCGCGCCCACCATCGCGGACTCGAGCGAGCGGGACCACCAGGCCAACAGCGCGACGATCGTCGCCGCCGTGATCAGCAGCTTCACCGGCGCGGCCCAGACCCGACCCTCGGCCACGTCGATGCCGGCCGTCCAGGCGGCGCCGAACGGCGTCCAGCCGACCACCTCGGCGACCCCCTGGAGGCGGTCCCAGTCGGTGTCGGAGAGTGCGGCGATGCCCAGCAGCTGCAACGGCCCGAGCAGCGCGGCGAGCACGGCGAGCAGCACGGCGGCCAGGTCACGGACCCGGCGCGACCGCAGCGCGGTGGCGAAGGCGCTGGTCACCGCCCGGGCCGCCGCGACGCAGAGCAACAGCCCGGCGACCACCCCGACGAGGGCGACCGCGGCGGCCGACCAGCCACCCAGTAGGCCGGCGGTGACCACCAGCCCGCACAGTGCCAGCAGCATCGCGACCGCGGGGACGCTGACCAGGGCGGCGGCGAACAGCCCGGTGACGAGCGTGCGGCGGGGCAGCGGCAGCAGCGCGAACCTCGCCGGATCCAGCGTCTCGTCCACCCCGAAGAAGACCAGCGGCAGCAGCAGCCAGCCGAGCACCGTCAGGCCACCGCCGAAGGCGGCGACCATGAGCGCGTAGCGGCTCTGGTCGGCCAGGCCGGGCGCGGCGAAGAGGAAGAAGCCGGTGCCGGCCAACCAGAGCCCGAACACCGCGCCGCCCACGAAGAGGGCGACCCGCCAGCCCTGGCCCCGGAAGTTGTTGCCCATCACCCGCAGCTTGAGCCGGACGAAGTGCCGGGCGGAGACCGGCCGGGCGGGCGGGACGGAGACGGTCGGTTCGGTCACCGCGACAGCCACGCCAACTCCTCGCCGGTCGCCGTACGGCCGCCGACCACCTCGACGAACACCTGCTCCAGCGAGCGCCCGCCGCGCACCTCGTCGAGGGGGCCGACCCGCTTGATGATGCCCGCCGCGAGGATCGCCACGTGCGAGCAGAGCCGCTCGACGACCTCCATCACGTGGCTGGAGAAGACGACGGTGCCGCCCCCGGTCACGTAGCGGTGCAGGATGTCCCGGATCAGCGCCGCCGAGACCGGGTCGACCGCCTCGAAGGGCTCGTCCAGCACCAGCAGCCGGGGGCCGTGCAGCAGCGCGCAGGCCAGGCCGATCTTCTTCTTCATGCCCGCCGAGTAGTCGACCACCAGGGTCCGGCCGGCGTCGCCGAGCGCGAGCACGTCCAGCAGCTCCGCCGCCCGCTGGTCGACCACCGCCGGGTCCATCCCCCGCAACAGGCCGTGGTACGCGAGCAGCTCCGCGCCGCTGAGCCGGTCGAAGAGCCGTACGCCGTCGGGCATCACGCCGAGCAGCTGCTTCGCCCGCACCGGGTCGGCCCAGACGTCGTGACCGAGCACCCGGGCGCCGCCGGCGTCCGGCCTGAGCAGCCCGACCGCCATCGACAGGGTGGTGGTCTTGCCCGCCCCGTTGGGGCCGAGCAGGCCGTAGAAGGAGCCGGCCGGCACGTCGAGGTCGACACCGGCCACCGCGACCTTGCCGTCGAACTGTTTCGCCAGGCCACGCAGGGAGAGAGCCGGGTGCTCAGCAGTCATGCGTCGACGGTATCCGGCCGAGGCCAGCCGCCGCTCCGGCCGCAGGATGATCCCCGGTCATCCCCGAGTCGTACCCCCGTACGACCGCCTCGTCGCCCGGGGCGACCACCGCCCTCACAGGCGGAGCGCCTCCGGGGCGTGCAGGCGGAGCATGGTGGCGCCGACGTCGGCCGGCGCCCGGCGGCGGGTCGCCACCGAGACCGCCACCATCACGGCGAAGGCGAGCGGCACCGTCCAGGCGGCCGGTTGCGCGGTGAGCGTCGCGGGCCAGCCGGACAGCGGCGGGCCGAGCACCGTGACCAGCACCGCACCGACAGCGGCGCCACCGCCGACCAGGATCCCGGCGGCGGCGCCGAGGTCGGTCAGGCCACGCCACCAGATGCCGAGCACCAGCAGGGGGCAGAAGCTGGACGCGGCGACCGCGAAGGCCAGCCCGACGACCTGGGACACGTCCAGGCCCGCGAGGTGGAGCGCGAGGACGGCCGGCACGGCCCCGGCGATCACCGTGGCGAGGCGGAAGCCGCGTACCGAGCCCCGCCCCAGCACGTCCGTCGAGATGACCCCGGCGACGCTGGTGAGCAGCCCCGACGAGGTGGAGAGGAAGGCCGCGAACGCGCCGGCCGCGACCAGCGCGGCGAGCAGCCGGCCGGTGGTGCCGTCGCCGAGCGCCGCGCCGGGCAGCAGCACCACCACCGCGTCGGTCTGCCCGCTCAGCAGCAGCTGCGGGGTGTAGATCCGGCCCAGCACCCCGTAGACGGTGGGCAGCAGGTAGAACGCCCCCACCAGGGCGAGCACCACCAGCGTGGTGCGGCGGGCGGCGGCCCCGTCGGGGTTGGTGTAGAAGCGGACCAGCACGTGCGGCAGCCCCATGGTGCCGAGGAACGTCGCCAGGATCAGTGAGTAGGTGGCGAACAGGCCCCGGTCGTCGTCCCCGGCGGCGCTGGGCAGCAGCCAGTCGGCGGCGTCCGTGGCCACCCCGGAGACCTCCGGCACCGGGTCGCCGGCGGCGAAGGGCAGCTCGTCGCCGGGGCGTACCTCGACGGTCCGACCGTCGGCGAGGGCGAGGGTCGCGCGGTGCTCGACCACGACGGTGGTCGCGGTCCGGAACGTCGGCCCGTCGGGCGGGGTCACCGCCGGGCGGGCGTCGGCCTGCCACTGCAGGGCCAGGAAGACCGCCGGTACGGCCAGCGCGGTCAGCTTCAGCCAGTACTGGAAGGCCTGCACGAAGGTGATCGCGCGCATGCCGCCGAGCGCGACGTTCGCGGTGACCACCACGGCCACCAGCAGGGCCCCCAACGGGTACGGCGAGCCGGTCACCGTGGCCAGCGTCAGCCCCGCCCCCTGGAGCTGTGGCACGAGGTAGAGCCAGCCGATGAAGATCACGAAGACGGTGGCCAGGATGCGCAGCCGACGGGAACCGAGTCGCAGCTCGCAGAAGTCCGGCAGGGTGAACGCGCCGGAGCGACGCAGCGGCGCGGCCACGAACAGCAGCAGCGCGAGGTAGCCGGCGGCGAAGCCGACGGGATACCAGAGCACGTCGACGCCGTACTTGAGGATCAGCCCGGCGACCCCGAGGAAGCTCGCCGCCGACAGGTACTCCCCGCCGATCGCGGCGGCGTTCCAGGTCGGACTGATCGCCCGCGAGGCGACCAGGAAGTCGGAGGTGGTCCGCGCCAGCCGCAGCCCGTAGAAGCCGATGCCGACGGTGACCAGGGTGACCGCCACGATCGCCGGTACGACGAAGCCGTTGCCCACCCTCAGCGCTCCGGCCGCTGGACCAGGTCGGTGAAGTCCTGCTCGTTGCGCTCGGCCAGCCGCACGTACGCCCAGCCGACGGCGATCAGGAACGGGAACGACGCCACCCCGAGCAGCAGCCAGGGCAGGTTGACGCCGAGCACGGTGACCCGGCCGACGGCGGGCGCGACGGCGAAGAGCCACGGCAGCCCGCCGAGCCCGATCGCCACCACCAGGGAGAGCCGCAGGGCCAGCGCGAACTGGGCGCGGACCAGCCCCCGGACGAGCGCGTCGCCGACGCGGGTCTGCTGGGCCAGCTCGGCGCGGGTGCGTGCCGCCCGGTCCTCCCGGCGGGACACCTCGGCCAGCACGATCCGGGTCCGGGGCTGGGGTGCCGTGGGCTGCCCCGGAACCCCGGGCCGGCCCGGGGTTCCGGGCGCTGCGGACCCGCCCTGCCGGGGCGCGGGGACGGGATCGTCGGCAGCGGCCACCCCGGCAGTCTCGCCCGATCGCCGCGATTGTCAAGGGCCGCGCCGGCGTTGTGCCTGGCGCGGTCCGGGGCTGGACAAGCCGTCCACACCGGGCTGTGGACAACCTGTGGAGAACGGGTCACCCCTGTGGATAACTCTGTGGGAACTGCCGTCTCCGGAACCTTCTTCCGCGTTGGTGAGTGGGAGAGGTGGAGAAGGGAGGTGACGGTGTCCGACGGTGATCTGATCTCGGAGGTCTACACGGGGTGTTTCCGGCGACTGGTCGTCCAGTTGTACGCGGTGACCGGGGATCTCAACGAGGCGCAGGAGGCGGTTCAGGAGGCGTTCACCCGGGCGCTCGCCGCACCCCGGCGCTTCGCCCGGCTGGAGAACCCGGAGGCGTGGCTGCGGCGGGTCGCGGTGAACGTGGCCCGCAGCCGGTACCGGCGACGGCGGGTGCTCGACGGGCTGCTGCGCCGGATCGGGCCGCCCCCTGCCGTCGCCGACCGCGCGCCGGAGCACCTCGCGCTGCTCGCCGCGCTGCGCGGGCTGCCGGACGGGCAGCGGCACGCGCTGGCCCTGCACTACCTGGTCGACCTGCCGGTGGACGAGGTGGCGGCGACGCTCGGCGTCTCCGCCGGCACGGTGAAGTCCCGCCTGTCGCGGGGCCGGCAGGCGCTCGCGGAGCTGCTCACCGACTCCGACGTCACCGACACCACGCACACCGGGAGGATCGATGTCCGATCGTGAGTTCGGCGGGTTCGACGTCGAGGCCGTCGCCGACGCCGTCCGGCAGCCCTCGCTCGACGACCTGTGGGTGGCCGCCCGGGCCCGCCGCCGGCAGCGTACCGCCGGGTTGGCGCTGGCCCTCGTCGTTGCCTTCGCCAGCATGGCGGTCCTGCCCCTGGCTGCCGGCAACCGGGGGGTTGACTGGGCCGGCCCGGACCAGCCTCCGGCGAAGCCGGATCGGGGCGGGCAGCTCTTCCTGACCGGCCCGGACTCGGGCGTCGTCGCGGGCGTGTGGGACAGCGACGGGGGATGTTCCACCGTGCGGTTCAGGTACACCGACGACGGCGGGCGGAGTTGGACCGGCGACGAGGCGACCCGCTACCGCAGCACCCGCTGCGGTGCGGACGCCGAGGGAAGGCCGCTCGCCATCCCGGAGTTCTCGGTGCTCGGACAGCGCTCCTACCTGGTTCGCGACGGGGATCTGCTGAAGCTCTCCACCGACCACGGCCGCACCTGGCGGGACGCGGCGCAGGCGATGGTGACGGTGTCCGCCTTCCCGGCGAAGGCCCGGCCGGTCTTCTGCCAGGCGCATGTGGGCTGTGGCGCGCTCCGGGAACCGGTGGCCGTGGACCCGTCGACGGGGGCGGTGTACCGGCTCGGCGGCACGCCCCCGTCGCCCTATCCGCCCTTCAGCATCTACCCGAGCGTGGACGGAGCGATCTGGGTGACCTACTGGCCGGGTGACATCGGCGTCATGGTGGTCGCCCGGAGCGTGGACCGGGGCGCCACCTGGAACACCTGGCGGCCGGCCAAGAGAGCGGACGTGCGTGCGGTGGTCGGGGTCAGCGGACAGGAGGCGTACCTGTTGATCAATCCGCCGCCGCCGGGTGCGTCGCCGATGGCGGTGGAGGGTCCGGTCCAACTGCTGCGGACCACCGATGGTGGGAAGAGCTGGGCGGACGTCGGCACCGACCTGCCCGACACGCCCGAGATGCTGGCGGCCACCATCGGCTCGGACGGCGCACTGCTGGTGGCCGAGTCGGACAACGTCCTCGTTGAGAACGAGGTGCCCACCTTCACCTCGCGACTCTGGATCAGTGGAGACTCCGGGCGGCGCTTCAAGATGATTCGCGCGTACGACCGGCGCGACGGCGGGGTCGGCGCCGCCCCGGGGTACGCCTGGCTCTACGGCCGGGACGACATGACGGTGGGCGGCGCGGACCACGTGCAGCTCACCACGGACGGCGTGACCTGGACCCGGTTTCCTCTCCCGGACTGACCGGGCGCGGGACGGCCTGGGCGTCAGCTCCCCGGCCGTCCCCGCGACCGCTCAGGGCAGGCCGACGCGCTCGGGGCGGGCGGAGGCGGAGCCCAGCCAGGTGTGCGGGTTGCCGTACCAGCACCAGCCGAGCTTCGGCGCGTTCTGGCTGATCCAGATTGCCGGCACCCGCTTGTCGCCGCAGCGGGAGCCGACCAGCGAGAAGCACTTGTTCTTCGCCAGCGCCTCCGGGTGCAGGGTGACGAAGGCGAGCCCCTCGTCGATGGTGAGCGGCAACCGGCCCTGGCCGGTGATCACCTCCATGGCGGCGGCGGGCGCCAGGTTCAGCGTCTCCTCGCCCCGGTCGACGTCGAAGAGGAGGTACGCCGGCCCGGCCGGCACCTCCAGCTCCTTGATCGGGTCGAACTTCGGCAGGTCGCCCTCGGCGTAGTGCCGGTCGACGATGCCCGGCTTCCGCTTGCCGGCCAGGGTGGTCAGCGCGACGCGCTCCTCCACCGGCACCAGATCGCGGGTGATCACCAGAAGGAAGGGCACCCGCCCCTCGGTCGGGCCGGGCAGGCCGGCCGAGCCGGCGACGGCCGCCGCGCGCAGCGGCGCGACCAGGTCACGGAAGGCGTCCTCGGTCAGTTCGGCGAGAGCCGGATAGCCCAGCTCCACCAGCCGGTCGAGCTGGCGGTCGAATTCGGTCGCGGCGTCGGACAAGGCGGCCTCCAATTGTCGTACGAAGTACCGTACAGCGTACGACCAAGCGCGCGTATTCCCGACCCGCGAATAAATTCGGGGTCAGCGGTTCCAGTCCTGCTTGGCCGCGCGGACCAGCTTGTCCTTCAGCTCGCGGGTGTGCCGGCGACTCACGGGCAGCTCCGCCGAGTCGATCACCACGACGTAGCCGGAGTTGACCAGCCGCAGCTCGGCGATCAGCTTGAGCTGCACCAGGTACGACCGGTGGATCCGGACGAACCCGGCGTCCGCCCAGCGCTCCGCGAGGGTCGCCAGCGACACCCGGACGAGGTGCGAGCCGTCGGCGGTGTGCAGACGGGCGTAGTCGCCCTGCGCCTCCACCCAGCGCACCGCCGAGCGGGGCAGCATCCGCGTGGTGCCCGCCAGCTCGATCGGGATGGTCGGATCCTCCTCCGCCCGGGCCAGCGCCGCCGGGTGCGACGGCACCACCCGCGCGCCGATCACCCGGCGCAGCGACTCGGCGAGCCGTTCGGCGCGTACGGGCTTGCGGACGTAGTCGGTGGCGCCCAGGTCGAACGCGTCCACCGCCCCGTCGTCGTACGCGGTGACGAAGACGATCGCCGGCGGCCGGGCGAAGCGGCGCAGCACCCGGGCCAGCTCCATGCCGTCCAGGCCGGGCATCCGGATGTCGAGGAAGACCACGTCCACGTCGCCGTCGCGGAGCACCCGCAGCGCCTCGGTCGCGTCGCCCGCCGTGTGCAGCCGGGCCACCCGCGGGTCGGCCCGCAGGTGGTACGCCAACTCGTCCAGCGCCGGCGGCTCGTCGTCGACGGCCAGCACCCGCAGGAACCCGGCTGCGCTCACCACGCCGTTCACCGAGGCACCTCGGTTCGCGGCTGCGGGGCTCGCAGACCCGGCTCACTCCTCGCGTTCACGAGCCGGCCCGTACGCCGGGGTGGAACTTCGGCACGCGCAGGCTCACTTTCGTACCCGAGCCGAGGCCCGTCTCGACGACCAGGCCGAAGCCGTCCCCGAAGACCGACCGGAGGCGCTCGTCGACGTTGGAGAGCCCGACGTGCTGGCCCGGGTCGTCGCCCGGCTCCCCGGCGGCGCCGGCCAGCTCGGCGATGCCGGCGGTCAGCGTGGTCGGATCCATCCCCACTCCGTCGTCCTCCACGGTGATGTGGCACTCGGTGCCCGCGTCCCGGGCCTCGATGCTCACGATGCCCGTGCCCGGCTTGCGGGACAACCCGTGCCGGACGGCGTTCTCGACCAGCGGTTGCAGGCAGAGGAAGGGCAGCGTCACGGGCAGCACCTCGGGGGCGATCTGGAGGCGCACCTGGAGCCGGTCGCCGAAGCGGGCCCGCTCGATGGTCAGGTAGCGGTCGATCGAGCGCAGCTCCTCGGCCAGCGTGGTGAACTCGCCGTGCGCCCGGAACGAGTACCGGGTGAACTCGGCGAACTCCAGGATCAGCTCCCGGGCCCGGTCCGGGTCGGTGCGGACGAACGAGCCGATCGCGGTCAGCGCGTTGTAGATGAAGTGCGGGCTGATCTGCGCGCGCAGGGCGCGTACCTCGGCGCGGGCCAGCCGCTCCCGCGAGGAGTCCAGCTCGGCCAGGGCGAGCTGGTTGCCGGCCCAGTGCGCCGTCTCCAGGGTGGCCTGCACCAGGCCCGGCTCCGGCTGGCCGTCGGCGACCGCGACCAGCGCCCCGACCCGGCGCCCGTCCGCGCCGGTCAGCGGGGCCACGACCGCGCCGCGTACCGGGCAGTCCACCCGGTCGCAGGGCAGCTCCGGCTCGCCGAGGACGGTCGAGCGGCCTGTCGCCACCGCCCGCCGGGCCGCCGCGACCAGTTGTTCGTCGTGGTGCCCGCCCCGCCCGTCGAGGGCGAGCAGGCTCTCCCGGTTCGTCAGCGCCAGCCCGGCCGCCCCCACCAGCGCCCGCAGATGGCGTACGGCCTTCGCCGCGTTCGCGGCGCTCAGGCCCGCGCGCAGCGGCTCGGCGGCCAGCCCGGCGGTGTGCAGCACCTCGTACGTGGCCCGCTGGGTGGCCGTGGCGATGCCCCGCCGCGCGCGCAGCCGGAGCACCGCGAACAGGGCCGCACCCAGCGCGGCGAGCAGCGAGACGACGCCGAAGAGGCCCGAGAGGTTGCCACCCACGCAGCGATCCTGGCCCCTGCCGGCCCGCACGCCAAGGGTCAGTACGCGCCCTTGCGGGCGAGCACCACCCCGACCGTGCGCCACAGGATGCTCAGGTCGTACGCCAGCGACCAGTTGTCGACGTAGTAGAGGTCCAGCCGGACGGCCTCGTCCCAGGACAGGTCGGAGCGGCCGGAGACCTGCCACAGCCCCGTCATGCCCGGCCGGACCAGCAGCCGGCGGCGCACGTCGCCGAGGAAGTCGCCGTCGTCGGCGGGCAGCGGACGCGGCCCGACCAGCGACATCTCGCCCTTCAGCACGTTGATCAACTGTGGCAGCTCGTCCAGCGACGAGGCCCGCAGGAAGCGGCCCACCGGGAAGACCCGGGGATCCTGCTTCATCTTGAACAGCATGCCGTCGGTCTCGTTCCGGTCGACCAGGCTGGCGAGCCGGTCCTCCGCGTCGACGTACATGGTGCGGAACTTCCAGACCCGGAAGGTGCGGCCCTCGTGGCCCACCCGCGGCTGGCGGAAGAAGACCGGGCCGGGGTCGGAGAGCCGGATCGCGATCGCGATGGCCAGGAAGACCGGGGCCAGCAGCAGCAGGCCGAGCCCGGCGGCCACCCGGTCCATCAGGTTCTTGGCCAGCAGCGCCGGCCCGGAGAGGGTCGGCTCCTCGACGTGCAGCAGCGGCAGGCCCTCGATCGGGCGGATGTGCACCCGGGGGCCGGCGATGTCGGTCAGCTGCGGGGCGACGACCAGGTCGACGCCGGAGCCCTCCAGCTGCCAGGCCAGCCGGCGCAGCTCGCCCGGCTCGGAGCTCGCCGAGCCGCAGACCGCGATCGTGTCGCCGCCGACCTCCCGGACCAGGGCGAGGACGTCGCGGCCCGCGTACACGGGGACCGGGGTCTCGATGCCCTTGGCCGCCGCGTAGCCGTCGGTGATGTGGATGGCGACCGGCATCAGGCCGGCGGCCGGATTGCGGGTGACCGCGGTGTAGACCTCCAGGCACTCCGGCAGGGTGCCGATCAGCACCATCCGGTGACCGGCCTGGCTGATGTTGCGCCGGACCACGTGCAGCACGAAGCGGCAGAGCATCCGGTTCAGCAGGATCAGCAGCAGCGCCGCGAGCAGGGCGGTGCCGACCGTGTAACGGGACAGGTCGGTCTTCGTGGCGAAGGCGAGGAAGGAGACCGTCGCGGCGACGGCGACGCCGGCCCGGATCACCCGCTTGTACTCGTCCGGGCCCAGCCCGAGGTAGCGCCGGTCGTACGCCCGGTTGGCCCAGAGGCTGACGAGCCAGCCGAGCGGCAGGAGCACGAACGCCACCGTGTGGAACCACGTCGGGTCCTGCTCGGCGTTGTAGAAGCCCGCCCGTGACTGGTCGAACGTCTCGATGGCGATCAGGCTGGCGGCCGCGGCGGCCGCGAAGTCGAGCAGGACCAGGATGGTGATGTATGGGCGGTGCCAACGTGACACACGACGGCGGGCCCGGGCCCACGCGGACCGGGGTACGCCGTTGTGGGACGGCGGTGCCGGCGGCTGGATCTCGAAGCTGTCGACGTGCCGCACGAGTTTGCTCCGGCCTGTGTTGGTTCCCGGGCGCTGGAGGCTTGTCGTCACCTCACCCATGTCCTCCCGCATGACACGTGCCACTCACTCACCGTGAGGGCCCGGTCGCCCACCGTCCCAGTCTCCCACGCGGGCGCCGACCCGTGCGCAGACCCGAGGGACAATGCGCCGGTGTGGTGCCGCCGGGCGTCTGGCCGGCTCCGCGCCATTTCAGAAGCCGGGGACCGAGCCACTATACCGATGGATGACGGCCCCGGTAGAGCCGCAACTCAGACCTTCGGCGCGGGATGGCCGATTCCGTTGCGTAGTCGGCAGTGTCGTCACTCACCGTACGATCCGCGACAACCGACGGTCAGCGAGCGGCTTGCCGCCGGTCTGGCAGGTCGCGCAGTACTGCAGACTGGAGTCGGCGAACGAGACCTCGCGGACGGTGTCCCCGCAGACCGGGCAGGGCAGCCCCGTACGGGCGTGCACCTTCAGCCCCGAGCGCTTCTCGCCCTTCAGCTCGGCCGCCTTCTGCCCCACGGACCGGGCGACCGCGTCGCCGAGCACCTGGCGGGTCGCCGCGTGCAGGGCCGCCAGCTGGTCGTCGGTCAGCCGGTGGGTCAGCGCGAACGGCGACAGCTTCGCCGCGTGCAGGATCTCGTCGGAGTACGCGTTGCCGACGCCGCTGAGCAGCGTCTGGTCCGTGAGTACTCCCTTGACCTGGCCCTTGCGGCTGCGCATCCGCTCGGTGAAGGTGGCCAGGTCGGCGGCGAGGGCGTCGGGGCCGAGCCGGGCCACCCCGGGCACCGCCTGCGGGTCGGTGACCAGATGGACGGCGAGGCTCTTCTGGGTGCCGGCCTCGGTCAGGTCGAAGCCGGAGCCGTCGTCGAGGCGTACCCGCAGCGCGATCGGGCCCTTGCCGGGGCGCAGCGGGGCGGCGGACGGAAACGCCTCCCGGTAGTGCAGCCAGCCCGCCCGGGCCAGGTGGACCACCAGGTGCAGCTCGCCGTCGAGCACCACGTCGAGGAACTTGCCGTGCCGGCGGGCGTCCGTCACGGTCCGCCCGGCGGCGGCGGTCGGCGCCGGGTCGTACGTCTTCAGGGCGCTGATCGCGGCGACCTCCAACCGGTCGACGCGCCGCCCCACCGCGCGCTCACGCAGGTGACCCGCGAGCGCCTCCACCTCCGGTAGTTCGGGCACCAACCAACGGTAGCCTTCTTTCCCGTGAGCGCGAGGAATGAGCTTGCGAGTCCCTGCCGCGAGTGCGAGGAGTGAGCTTGCGAGCCCCGCAGTCGCGAGCAGAGTCCGGCACGGTCGCGAACGAAAGGCAAGCTGCGTGAGAATCGTGGTGGCGCACAACCGGTACCGGGAGGCTCAGCCCTCCGGTGAGAACACGATCGTCGACGCGGAGATCGCCCAGCTCACCGCGGCCGGGGTGGAGGTGCTGCCGTTCATCCGTAGCTCGGACGAGATCCCGTCGATGTCGAAGTCGGCCAAGGCGCTGCTGCCGATCTCGCCGATCTGGGCGCCCCGCGCGCAGGAGGACCTGAGCCGGCTCATCACCGAACGCCGGCCGGACGTGCTGCACCTGCACAACCCGTACCCGTTGATCTCGCCCTGGATCGTGCGGACCGCGCACCGCCACGGCGTGCCGGTGGTGCAGACGGTGCACAACTACCGCCAGGTCTGCTCCTCGGGGCTCTACTTCCGCGACGGGATGATCTGCCAGGACTGTCGGGGCCGGGCCCTGGGGGTGCCGGCGATCGTGCACCGCTGCTACCGGGGCTCGCGGGCGCAGAGCGCCCTGATGGCGACCACGCTGGCCGTGCACCGGGGCACCTGGCGCTCGGTGGACCGGTTCGTCGCGCTCACCTCGGCGGTCGCCGACCACCTGCGCGACTACGGCATCCCCGCCGAGCGGATCGTGGTGAAGCCCAACGGCATCCCCGACCCGGGGGCTCCCGCGCCGCTCGGCGACGGCTTCCTCTACATGGCCCGGCTCTCCCCGGAGAAGGGGCTGGGCCTGCTGCTGGACGCCTGGCGGCGGCACCCGGACGGGGCGCTCGGCCCGCTGCGCATCGCTGGCGACGGCGAGCTGCGCCCGCTGGCCGAGGCCGCCGCCGCCGAGCGCGCCGACGTGACCTACCTCGGGCCGCTGGACCGTGCCGGGGTGCGCGCCGCGGTCGAGGCCAGCGCGGTGATCATCGCCGCCTCCACCTGGCACGACGTGCTGCCCACCGTGATCATCGAGGCGTTCTCCGCCGGCCGTCCGGTGCTCGGCACCGCGCTCGGCGGCATCCCGTATCTCGTCGGTGCCGACGCTCCCCGCGAGCCCGCCGGCACCGGCCCGGCCGCCGTCGCCACGGCCGCGCCGGGACAGGGCCGCGTCGCGCTGCCCACCGGCGTGGCGGCGGGCGAGGCGGGCTGGGTGGTGCCCCCGGAGCCGGCCGCCATGGCCGCCGCCCTGCCGGT
>NZ_JBAKHL010000077.1:0-30684 GCF_036902715.1 Micromonospora sp. CPCC 205546 | reverse complement strand
CCAGTACCGCACCGACCTACTCGACGGGTTCCTCGCTCACACCGGACTGACACTCGAACCCGACACAACCTGACCATTCAAGATCTGTAGCGAGACAGCCCCGGTTTTGGCGGCCTGGGGGCGCCCTGACGCCCTGGAGACGCCCTGAGCGCGGGGCTCAGTCCCGGGGTTGGACTGGCGCGGCAGCCGGAAGCCCGGACCACGCCACCAGGCCGACCCCGCCGGCTTCCGTATCGCCGTGTGACGGCTGCGGTCAGCGCAGATAAGCCCGTTCATCGATGCTCTGATGTGGTTCGGTCAGGAAGACACCGACGGGCACGGGGCCGTGGGCGATGTTCAGCGTGTCGAGGCGGTAGAGCCAATTTCCGGTGCAGTGGTGGGTGAAGCGGTAGTTGATCTGCCAGCGCAGCCATTGGCCTCGGGGAAGGCGTACGGCTGGCGGGCGGCGGTGTCGGCGGGGCATGCCCCAAGCCGTCGGGATCAGCTCGACGCGGACCTGGTCCTCGGTGTGGCGGAGTTGGACGGCATCGCAGGAAGGTGCGTCGAAGTGCAGGGAGATGACTGGTTGGAAGCCGTCGTGCTCGTGCATCGTGACTTCGTGGGTGAGGGGCGCATGGTGCTGCGGCAGCGTGAACGACGTAGGTAGGGCGTTGCGGCGGGCGGCGTGGTGGCCTCCGCGTGACTGCTTGGTCCAGGAGACGCGGACCCACTGAGCGACGATGTCCACCCGGTGGATGCTTCAGGCTTCCTGGTCACCTGGCAATCCGATACCGCACCTCGTGGGGCGGTGTCCCGGCGGCTGTCGGCGGCAAGGGAGCGGATGACGGTGCCACTGATCTTCACCACCACCCGTCGGGGTGCGATCAAGCTGGCCACCTTCGACGACAAGAGCTGGCGTCCTGTGGTGAGGGCGGCCGGCATCGTCCCGACCCGGGTGACCGGGACGCACGCGCTGCGTCACTTCTACGCCTCGGCGTTGCTCGACGCGGGGGAGAGCATCAAGGCCCTCGCCTCGTACCTCGGGCACTCCGACCCCGGCTTCACGCTCCGGGTCTACACCCACCTGATGCCGGCCAGCGAGGAACGTACCCGCCGCGCAATCGACGATCTTTTCCAAGAACCCTCGTCCACAGACTGATCTACGAGCTAGTCGGGTAGCGCCGCGCAAGTGGTTTTTCACGTCGCGGATGTCGCTTTCCGCGCGTCACACAAGGGCACGTATCAGTGCCAGGGCGGCTGGCGCGATCGGTTGCGAAATTCGCTGTCCGGTCGTTGGAGAACAGTGGTAGAAAGCCGGGTGCATAAAATTCTCACGTTCCCTGATCATCTGCGGCTGATCAACGAACGGTCGGCCGCCTTCCGCGCCGCGGTCGCCGCCGCGCCCCGCCTCGACATGCAGGTTCCGACCCATCCCGAGCGGACGCTGTTCGATCTTGTGCAACACGTGGGCATGGCCCGCCGCAAATCAGCCGCCATCGTCGCCGCAGGGCCGGCAGACGCGCCCCCAGAGAAGTCGGCTTGGGACGACGGCATGGGTGCGCCTCGGGAACGCGAGGCGCTGCTGGCCTGGTGGACCGAGTCCATCGAGCACCTGACGAGCGCGCTGCGTGAGGCCGGCCCGGATCGCAGGTGTTGGACGTGGTGGGATGACTCGCCGTCACCGCAAACCTCTGGTGCCTGGGCGCGGCGACAGGTCCCCGAGATCGCGGTGTACACCTACGACGCCCAGCTCACCCTGGGTGCTCCGCAGCCGCTACCAGACGAGGTCGCCCTCGACGGTTTCGACGACTGCCAGTTCACCGTCTGCGCGACCACGGTCGCCTGGCCGCACGACCCCGCCATCGTCGATTACCACGCCACCGAGGGCCAATCCTGGCGCCTTCGGCTCTCCCACGACGGGGCACAGGTCGCCCGCTTCACGCCCGCTGCCGACGCGGATCCCGAAACGGCCGACGCCTCCGCCCGGGGCACGGCAAGCGACCTGGTCCTGTTCTTCTACGGCCGCATACCGCTGGAGTCGCTGAAGTTCGAAGGCGACCGTCGTATCTTCGATCAGCTCGCCGCCTGGGACCCGTCCGTGTGACAACCGACGACATGTGATCTTCGCGCCTGCGACGCCTGACGGCCTGGCGACGGCCTGCGGCGGCTGCTGCGGCACCTTACCTTTGCGGACGTATTCGGCCCGGGCGTCGTCCAGGCTCAATCGGCCGTTCGGCCCGCCCCTGACGACCGCGCTGTCGTGATCGTCCTGACCGTCGTCCCCTCCCACCAGCACTCGTCGCAGATCTCGTGGGAGCCTCGTTCCGAGAGCGTGGCATGGCCGCAGCACGGGCAGGTGTAGGGGCACTCGCGCACCGGGGCGACGACGTTCTTCAGGGCGGTGTAGCGATGGAACCATTCCACCCGTCGGCGGAGGAGTTCTTCATCCGGCGTCGAGGGGGCGTCGAGGGGGGCCGCGTGGTACGGGTTCGTGCTGCACGGCCCGATTCTCCAGCAGCCGCGTACCGCTGGCGAGGTGGTTCCAGGCGGGCGGTCGCGCCGGCCGGGCAGCCTGGCGCAACGGCGGAACGGCGGATAGTCGATGCTCGATCAATGGTCGGCTGGTGTGGTCGAATGGAGCCCACGGGACAGGGCGTCCAGGGCATGGGCGCCAGGCCACGTGGGCGATGCAGGGATCGTGACGGCCAGAGGGGCGGCGACATGTCCGGCGCGCAGTTGTACGACACCATCGGAGCCACGTACACCGAGACGCGGCGCACCGAACCGCGGATCGCCGCAAGGGTCTGGGCTGCGCTCGGCGACGCGCGGACGGTGTTGAACGTCGGGGCCGGCACCGGCTCCTACGAGCCCACCGACCGCTACGTCCTCGCGGTGGAACCGTCGGCGCTCATGCGTTCGCAGCGACTTGCGGGGGCGTCGCCGTGCCTGGTGGGCTCTGCCGAAAGCCTGCCGTTCGACGACCGGTCCTTCGACGCGGCGATGGCCTTCGCGACCGTCCATCACTGGCAGGATCCGATCGCGGGCCTGCGCGAGATGCGGCGCGTCGCTCGCCGCGTGGTGGTGTTCACGCACGACACCAGTGAGACGGGATGGCTGAGTCGATTCTGGCTTACCCGCGACTACCTGCCTGAGGTCGCGGACCTCGTTGCCGACCGGCCCTCGCTGGCCGAGTTGGCCGGCGCGATCGGTGCCCGTACGGAGCCGGTGCCCGTCCCGTGGGACTGCGTCGACGGCTTCTTCGAGGCGTACTGGCGCCGACCGGAGGCATACCTGGACGAGAACGTCCGGCGCGGAGTGTCGGTCTGGGCCAGGGTCGGGCCGGACGCCGAGCGGCGGGCGGTACGGAGCCTCCGCGAGGATCTCGCCTCGGGCCGCTGGGCGGAGCGCAACCGCGAACTCGTCGACCTCGACGCCGCGGAACTCGGCCTCCGCCTGCTCGTCGCCTGATCCCGTCCGTGTCCCGGTCGTGAGGTGCCATCATCCGGGGAGTTAAAGGTCCCGTACGGCGGGTAGTCGGCGGGCGCTCCTGACAAGCGGCGGGGAGGCCCCATGACGGCGACCGGTGCCTTCTTCGAGCAGTTGGCAGCCGTTGGCCACGAGCCACGGCTGTGCAAGGTGCACGGCAGAGTCCGGTTCGACATCCGCGACGGGGACCAGGTGGAGCGGTGGCTGCTCGACATCGATCATGGGCGCCTGCGGATCACGCGGGACGACGGCCCGGCCGGCACGGTGATCACGGTGTCCGCCGAGGTCGCGGAGGCGATGTCGCGGGGCGAGATGAACGGGCTGGCCGGGATCGCCCGGGGCGAGATCCAGGTTGACGGGGACCTCGGCCTGGCGCTACGGGTCGGTCGGCTGTTCCCGGCGCCACCCGACTCCCGGCGAGCCCTCCCCGATCGTGGCAGGTGACCGGTGAAGGACATCGCGGGCACCGTGTCGTGCATCGACGGCAGCACCTTCATCGTCTCGGACACCAGCGGCGACGTGGAGGCGTCTGCGGCCACTCCGGTCGGGTTGTTCGCCGCCGACACCCGGTTCCTGTCCCGGTGGGTGCTCACCGTCAACGGTGAGCGGTTGACCGCGCTGTCGGTGGACGACAGCCAGTACTACGAGGTGGCGTTCTTCGTGGTGCCGGGCGGGCAGGTGGACTACGTGCAGGCCGACATGTCGGCGATCCGGCGACGGCGGATCGGGGCGGACATGACCGAGCTGCTGACGATCTTCAACTACGGCGAGGAGGAGGTCGAGCTCGACGTCCGGTGGGAGGTGGCGGCCGACTTCGCCGACATCTTCGACATCAAGTTCGACATCCGCGACAAGGCCGGCAGCCACTACACCCACGTCGGTCCGGAAGAGCTGCGCCTGGGCTACCGGCGCGGCACGTTCCGGCGGGAGGCGTCCGTCTCGGCGAGCGAGCCGGCCACCTTCGACCCCACCGGCCTCCGGTTCACCCCTCGGCTGCGGCCGGGAGAGCGGTGGTCGACGGAGTTGCGGGTGGTGATGCGGGCGCTGCGCCCGGACGGCGTCGACCTGCGTGCCCCCGTCCGGGCGCGGCGCCCGGACGAGGACACCCTGCCGGAGAGCGTACGGGCCTGGCTCGCGGCGGCCCCGACGCTCGACACCGAGAACGGCGCCCTGCGGGAGGTGTACCACCGCAGCCTGGTGGATCTGGCGGCGCTCCGCTTCGCTCCGCTGTCGCTCGGCGGCGCGAGCGTGCCCGCGGCCGGGCTGCCCTGGTTCATGACGCTGTTCGGCCGGGACAGCCTGCTGACCTGTCTGCAGACCCTGCCCGTCACCCCGTCGCTGGCCACGCCGACCCTGCGGATCCTCGCCTCGCTCCAGGGCGCCCGGACCGACCACGTGCTGGAGGAGGACCCCGGCCGGATCCTGCACGAGTTGCGCTACGGCGAGTCGGCCGCGTTCGAGGAACAGCCGCACTCGCCCTACTACGGGACCGTGGACGCGTCGCCGCTGTTCGTGGTGCTGCTCGACGAGTACGAGCGCTGGAGCGGCGACGCGGCGCTGGTGCGGGAGTTGGAACCGGAGGCCCGGGCGGCCCTGGCGTGGATCGACGAGTACGCGGACCTGACCTCCACCGGCTACGTCTGGTACGAGAGGCGCAACCAGGTCACCGGGCTGGAGAACCAGTGCTGGAAGGACTCCTGGGACAGCATCTCCTACGCCGACGGGCGGCTGCCGGGTTTCCCCAGGGCCACCTGCGAGGTGCAGGGGTACGCCTACGACGCCAAGATCCGCGCCGCCCGGCTGGCCCGTACGTTCTGGGACGACCCCGCGTACGCCGACCGGCTGGAACGCGAGGCGGCGGCGCTGTACGAGCGCTTCAACCGCGACTTCTGGCTCGACGACCGTGGCTACTACGCCCTCGCCCTCGACCACGACGGAACCCCCGTCGACAGCCTCACCTCCAACATCGGGCACCTGCTGTGGAGCGGTATCGTGCCGCCGGAGCGGGCAGGGCGGGTCGCCGCGCACCTGATGGGCCCGGCGCTCTTCTCCGGTTGGGGGGTGCGGACCCTCGCCGAGGGGCAGCGCCGCTACAACCCGCTCGGCTACCACAACGGCACGGTCTGGCCGTTCGACAACTCGTTCATCGCCTGGGGTCTGCGCCGCTACGGCTTCGCCGCCGAGGCGGGCCGCATCGCCGAGGGCATCATCGACGCCGCCACCTACTTCCAGGGCCGGCTGCCCGAGGCCTTCGGCGGATTCGACCGTCACGTCACGCGGTACCCGGTGCGGTATCCGACCGCCGGAAGCCCCCAGGCGTGGTCCAGCGGGGCGTGCCCGCTGCTCATCCGGACCATGCTCGGCATCGATCCGCACGAGGACCATCTCGCCGTGAACCCCGCGTTGCCGCCCGCCTTCGACCGGATCGCGTTGCTGGACATCCCCGGCCGGTGGGGCAGGGTCGACGCCTTCGCCCGCCACCGCCCGAGCCAGCCGGCACCCGACGACGGCCACCACCCGGCATCCTCGGTGGAGTGAGGCAGGACGCCGGTCGGAGAGACCGACCGGGCACCCCTATGTAGAGTTCCGATATAGTGCTGGTCATGCGCATCACGATTCCGGTGGCGCGGGTGCTCGCCGCGATGCTGGCCGAGCCCGACGTCGAGCGCTACGGGCTGGACCTGATGGCCGCGACGGAGCTGCCCAGCGGCACCCTCTACCCGGTGCTGCGCCGGCTCCAGACGGCGGGGTGGGTCACCGCCGACTGGGAGTCGATCGATCCGTCCAGCGTGGGCCGGCCGGCGCGCCGCTACTACCGGCTCACGGGGCAGGGGGCGGCCGCCGCCCGGCGCGCGCTCGCCGAGCTGCGGGCCCTGGCTCCCGACCCCCGCCCGTCCGTCGGCGGCATCGAGCCCATCGGGGCACCGGCGTGGTGAGCCGTCGGGCCGCAGAGCTGCTGCTCGCCGTCGCGCGGCGCCGCTGGCCGGTCGAGATCCGCGCCGACCTGGGCCGGGAGTGGGCCGCCGAGTTGCACGTGCTGGCGGAGCGGGGGCAGCGGTTGCGGATGCTGCGCTTCGCCGCCAGCCTGGCCGCCCGCCGCTCGGGCGTCGACGTCGCGGACCGCGCGCCGATCGCCCGCAGGCTGCTCCGGACGACCCTTCCGCTGCTGCTCGCCCCGTCGGCATGCGTCGGGGTGGTGCTGGTCAGCCTGTTCGCGATGAACGTCGTGGTCGAGTGGCTGAGCTGGCGGGTCGGGTGGGCGTTCGACCTGCAACTGCCGATCGCCACCGTCGTGACCCTCTGCGCAGCGGTGGGGCTGGCCGTGTTCGCGCGTCGGCTGGCTCGAGGCGGCGCGCCCTCCGGAGGCTGGCGTGTGTCCTTCGGCATCGTGGCTCCCGTCGCGCTGACCCTCGCGGCGGCCGGATACGCCGTGCTCGACGACTCCGACGCGCTGGCCCGCGTCGCACCCGGGCTGGTGCTCTGGCTCGCCGGCCTGGCCCTGGTCCTGCGGGTGACGACGGGGACGGCCGGGCGCGGCCGGGTTCGACTCGCCTGGTGCGTCGGCGTGCTCGGCGCGATCGTCGTCGCCGACCTGGCGACGATCCTCGCCGTGTTGAGCCACGTTCCGACGGGCCCGGGGACCGCCGTCGACGGGGTGCCGCAGGGCGTGGACCCCGCCTTCGCCCCGCTGTGGCTCCTCGCCTGCTACACCGGCTCGGCGCTCGGCCTGCCCGGCCCGACCGGGCAGGAGATCTTCCTGATCACCGACGCCGTCCTGCTGGAGCCGCTGCTCTACCTGGCCTGCACTCCCTACGCGTTGGCCTGGGCGATCCGCGCCGCGCGGGAACGACCCGCGTCGACCGCCGACGTCGTCGCGCCCAGCCCGGTCGTCGGACCGTCCTGATCCGCCCGCCGGTCCGCCCGGACCATCGGTCGAGAGGCAGGCGCGGTACGGCGGCCGGGTACGCAGCCGCAGCCGCCTCGCCCCGGGCCGCCGCTCACGCCGCCTCGGCCGCGATGCCCCGGGCCGTCGCTCACGCCGCCTCGGCCGCGATCTCGGCCAGGACCTGCCGTTGGAAGGCGCGGGCCTCGGGACCGCTGGGCGGCGGGCCGCCGGCCCGCGCCGCGATCGACCGTTCGACGAGGTCGTCGGTCGCGTCGCCGGTCGGGTCGGCAGCCGCGCCACCGGCGGTCGCCTCGGCCGGCCGGCCGTCGTCGATGAGCCTGCGGCCGGCGTCGACCTTCGACAGCCAGACGCCGTGGCGGAACCTGACCAGGGACCGGCAGGCGCCGAGCACCGCGTCCTCGGCTCCCGGGGCGGGACCGTCGCCGGGCGGGGTCGGCAGGGCCAGCCACCAGCGCAGCGCGTCGGTCAGCAGGCGGCGCAGGTCGGCGGGGGAGAGGTCGGCGAAGGCCTCGGCTGCCGGCGGTCCGAGCAGGGCGTACCCGCACTGGTGCAGGATGCTGCGGTCCAGGCCGTACCAGAACAGGCCGTCCCGGGCGGGGCGGTCGACGGCGGCCCACGTCGCCCGGAACGGCATGCGCGCGCCGGTGTTCAGCTCGACCTCGAACCCGGGTTCCGGCGTGCCGGAGCGGGCGACCTCCCGCCGGTAGACGACCAACTCGAGCCCACGCGCGGGGCAGGGCAGCGCCTCGTGCCGCAACCGCGCCACCAGCTCCTGCCTGCGCCCGAGATCGAGGGCGTCGGCGCAGACCAGCGCGACGTCGACGTCGCTGCGCCCCGGCTGGTACGCGCCCAGCCCGACCGAGCCGGCCGCGTACGCCCCGACGAGGTCGTCGCCGAGGACGTCGCGGGCGGCGGCGACCAGGTCGGCGAGGTAGCGGCGCAGGGGCGGGTCGAGGTCAGTCATCGGACTCGGCCCAGGGCGTCCCGGCGGGCAGGAACCACGCGCTCGCGCTGGTGCCGAGGGCGTGCGCGAGGGTGAGCCGGGCGTGGCGGTCCAGCGGGGGCAGCCGGTCCGGCGGGAACCACTGCACCGCCACCGACTCGTCGTCGTTGACCCGGGCGGTGCCGGCGACCAGTCGGCAGTGGAAGCCGAGGTTGAAGAACTCGCAGCGGTCGCCGTTGGGGTAGGTGTGCGGGTGCGACACGACGCTGCTCAGGCGGACCGGCTCGACCTCCAGGCCCGTCTCCTCCCGCACCTCGCGGACCACTGCCGTGGCCGGCTGCTCGCCCGGCTCGACGATGCCGCTGACCACCGACCAACGCCCGTCGTCGGCGCGCCTGCCGAGCAGCAGTTCGCCGGCGTCGTTGCACACCACCGCGCTCACGCTCGGCAGCAGGAGCAGGTCGTGGCCGACGCGCTCGCGCAGCCGCAGGATGTGGTCCGGAACGCCCATCCGGCGACCCTAACCCGCTCCTCGTCCGGCGGATCGCCCCGCGTCACCCCGACAGGCTGATCTCCCGGGCCACCCGGGCGTACTCCCTGGCCAACTCGGCGTCGATGCGGGCCATCCGCTCCTCGGTGAGCACCACCGCCGCCTCGCGCGCGGGCCGGCTCTCCAGCCTCCGCCGCCGCCCGGGCCTCGGCCGCCGCTGCCCGCCAACGGTCCGCGCCGTGCCCGGCCCGCGCCTCCCGGCGTACGGCGAGCGCCGTCGACCCGCTCGCCAGCGCGACGTCCAGCAGGCCGGTCGCGCCGGCCGACCCGGCCACCCGGGCCGACAGCTCGTCGGCCAGGTACTCGGCGCGCTGGCTGTCCCGCAGCGCGACACTGAGCAGGACCAGGTGCGCACCGAACAGCAGCCGGGACAGCACGGGCCCACCCCGCGGCTGCCCCGTCGCGGGCCGACGGGATGGGCACCGCGCACCCGATCAGCCCTGTTTTCGCAGTTCCAGCCCCTGACGACAGAAGCACGTCTACTGTGGAGAACATCGGCGACTTGTGGTGTTCCGGTGGCGGCCGGGTGGTTCGCGGTGCACAGTGATCCCATGAGCGACAGCGGAAGCGGTGGGCACTTCTACTGGTGCACCCGGCACCACCGGGTCGAGACCGACGCCGACGTGTGCCCCGCCAGGCACGTTCTGGGGCCGTACGCCTCGGCCGCCGACGCGGAGAACGCCCTGCAGACGGTGCGGGAGCGCAACGACGCGTGGGAGGCCGAGGACGCCCGCTGGGCCGGGGAGGACAGATAGGCGGCGCGGGATGGCCCGCGCCGAGGTACCTGGTGCTCCGCGAGGGCGAGAGCACCTCCCCAGGAAGGGAACCGAGATGGCCGAAGCACAGCAGGCCACCACCCGCCCGGCTGCCAGACGTACGACCGCCAGGAAGACCGCCGCGGCGGAGCGGACCGCGGGCACGACGCGGACCGCGCGCCCGTCCGCCACGACCACGGCGGCGAAGAAGGCACCGGCCAAGAAGGCGACGGGCGGTGCGGGACGCGCCCCGGCGAAGAAGACCACCGCCGCCAAGGCGCCCGCGAAGAAGGCCCCCGCGAAGAAGGCGGCGACCGGGGTCGCCGCCGCGGCGAAGAAGACGACCGCCACCGCGAAGAAGACGACCGCCACCGCCGCGAAGAAGGCTCCCGCCGCGGCGAAGCGGACGACGGCGGCGGCCAAGAGCACCACGGCGAAGAAGACGACCTCGGCGAAGACACCCGTCCGGCAGGCGGCGACGAAGGCCGCCACCACGGCGAGGAAGGCGACCGCGCCGGCGAAGAAGGCGCCCGCCGGCGGTACCGCTCCCGCCCGCAAGGTGACCTCGGCGGCGAAGAAGAGCACCACGGCGGCGGGAAAGACCACCACCTCGGCGGCGAAGAAGACCACGACGGCGGCGACCGCGCCGGCGAAGAAGGCGACCGCCAGGAAGACGACGCCGGCCAAGAAGACGACGCCGGCCAGGAAGACGGCCGCGACCCGGCCCACCGGCGGCACCCGCAAGGCCGCCGCGACGACGGCCCCCGCCAGGAAGGCCACCGCGACCTCCTCGGCCACCACCCGCAAGGCGGCGGCGAAGCAGGCCCCGGCGAAGAAGACGACCGTCGCCAAGGCGCCGGCCAAGAAGGTCACCGCCAGCAAGGCACCCGCCCCGACGACCGCCGCCCGGGCCACCGCTCCCCGGGGCGTGCGGGCGAACGCGCGCAGGGCGACCGGCTGACCGCGACGCGGTGGACGGCGCTCGCCGGGAAGCGGATCATCCGCCACACTGTCAGGATTGACCCCGTGGTGATCCGACGCGTACTCGCACCCCGCATCGACTTCGGCGCGCTGCGCCGCGAACTGGGACTGCCCGAGGGGTTCCCGGCCGCGGCGCAACGCGAGGCCGACGCCGCGGCGGCCGCGCCGCCCCGGCCCGCCGCGGACCGCACCGACATCCCGTTCGTCACCGTCGACCCCGCCGCCTCGCGCGACCTCGACCAGGCGATGCACCTCGCCCGCCGCCCCGGTGGCGGCTACCGGGTGTCGTACGCGATCGCCGACGTCGCCGCGCACGTCCGCCCCGGCGGCGCGCTGGAGGAGGAGACCTGGCGGCGCGGGCAGACCGTCTACCTGCCCGACGGCACGGTGCCGTTGCACCCCGAGACCCTCAGCGAGGGCGCGGCGAGCCTCCTGCCGGACGTCGACCGGGCCGCCGTGGTGTGGACGATCGACCTGGACGCCGACGGCGACACCGTCGGGGTCACGCTGGAGCGCGCGCTGGTGCGCAGCCGGGCCAAGCTGGACTACGTCGGGGTCCAGGCGGCCGCCGACACCGGCCGGCTGCCCGACCCGATCGCCCTGCTGCCCGAGATCGGGGCCCTGCTCACCGCGCGCGGCCTGCGCCGGGGAGCGATCAACCTGCCGCTGCCCGAGCAGGACGTGGAGGCCGAGGGCGACGGCTGGCGGCTGGTGCTGCGCGGGCCGGCGCCGATGGAGGAGCACAACGCCCAGATCTCGCTGCTGACCGGGATGGCCGCCGCCGACCTCATGCTCGCCGGGGGCATCGGCCTGCTGCGTACGATGCCGGCGCCGAAGTCCGAGGCGGTGACGCGGCTGCGGGCCGCCGCCGCCCCGCTGGGCGTGCACTGGCCGGACGGGGCCGGCCCCGGCGAAGTGATCGCCGGCCTGGACCCGTCGCAGCCCCGGGCCGCCGCCTTCGTGGACCAGGCCGCCGAGCTGATGCGGGGCGCCGCGTACACGGCCTTCGACGGCACGCCGCCCGAGCAGCGCGAGCACGGCGGGGTCGCGGCCGCGTACGCCCACGTCACCGCGCCGCTGCGGCGACTGGCCGACCGGTACGCCACGGAGGTCTGCCTGGCCCTGCACGAGGGGCGGGCGGTGCCCGACTGGGCCCGCGCGGCGCTGCCCCGGCTGCCGGAGGTGATGGCCACGACCGACCGCGCCGCCTCGGCGGCCAGCCGGGGCGCGATCGAGCTGGCCGAGGCGGTGCTGCTCGAGCACCGGGTGGGGGAGAGCTTCGACGCGGCGGTGCTCGACGTCGACGCGGCCCCGGACGGCAAGGCCCGAGCGGGCCGCCCGCCCGGCGGCACCGTCGCGCTGGACGACCCGCCGGTGCGCGCCCGCTGCCTGGGCGAGCTGCCGCTCGGCGAGCGGGTCCGGGTCCGGCTGGTCACCGCCGACCCGGTCACCCGCGCGGTGGCCTTCGAGCTGGCCTGACGCGCCCCGGCCCGCCGCGCCGCACTTCCGCCCTGCCGGTCGGTCCCGCCGCGCCCCGCTTCCGTCCCGCCGCGCTCCCGTCCCGCCGGCCGGTGTCGCCGCGTCGGGCCGGGGCAACGGCCGCACCCCCGTCGCCGCGGGCTACGGCACGCCGGGCGGCGGGTGGGCAGCGGGGATTGTCACAGCGCCCACCGCTGCTGGTGGGCCGAAGGGTTTGCGAGGATGGCGGCATGGCTTACGACGCGAGCACGCTGCCCGACGTGTCCGGGCTGACCGTCGGCATCATCGGCGGCACCGGCGACCAGGGGCGGGGCCTCGCCTACCGGTTCGCCCGGGCCGGCCAGACCGTGCTGATCGGGTCCCGGTCCGCCGAGCGGGCCGCCCAGTCCGCCGAGGAGATCTCGGCCCTGCCCGGCGTGTCCGCCGAGGCCCGGGTGACCGGCGCCGGCAACGAGGAGGTGGCCCGGCGCAGCGACGTGGTGATCGTCGCGGTGCCGTGGGACGGGCACGCCGCCACCGTCGCCGCGCTCGCCGAGCCGCTCGCCGGCAAGATCGTCGTCGACTGCGTCAACCCGCTGGGCTTCGACAAGCAGGGCCCGTACGCGCTCACGGTCGCCGAGGGCAGCGCCGTGCAGCAGGCCGCCGCGCTGCTGCCCGACTCCCGGGTCTGCGCCGCGTTCAACCACGTCAGCGCGCCGCTGCTCGCCGACCCGGAGATCGACCGGATCGACCTCGACGTGCTGATCTGCACCGAGGACCGCGAGCTGGTCGGCGTGGTCGCCGCGCTCGCCGCCCGGATTCCTGGCATGCGCGGCATCTACGCCGGCCGGCTGCGCAACGCCCACCAGATCGAGGCGTTCACCGCCAACCTGATCGCCATCAACAAGCGCTACAAGGCGCACGCGGGCATCCGCGTCACCGACCTCTGACGGCGGGCCACCTCCGCCGCTTCAGATTTTGGTGGGAAACGGCCCCTCCAGGGGCATGCTCCTACCAAGATCTGAAGCGGCGCCTGGTGGGACAGGAGCCAACGGCCTGTTCGCGCGTCCGAGCGGGTGGCGGCGGTAGCGGGGGTCCGGAGGACCGACGGTGAGGGCGTTCTCGTCCAGGCCGTTGTGGACGACCAGCTCGATGTCGGCGAACGCGAAGCCGAGTGCGAGGCTGCCGTTGGCCAGGTCGCCCGTTGCGCCCCGCCACTCCAACAGCGCGACCTCGCGTAACCGGCGGCCCGGCAGGGCGGCCAACCCGGGCAGCGGCTCGGCACGCCAGGCCAGCCGGAGATCGTCGGTGGCGAGCCAGGTGACCGGGCCGACCGGGCGGACCGAGTTCCAGGTGATCGAGAGATCGTCGAACTTCTGGTGGTTGACCTCGACCTGCTCGCCGGCGAAGTCCAGCAGCACCGGACAGTCGGCGAACCACTCGTCCTCGTCCAGGTCCCAGACCAGCCAGACGTGGGTGAGCGTACGGCCGGCCAGCGCGGCGAGCCGGGCGCCGTGCGTCGTCTCGATGTCGGGCCGCGCGCGCAACCAGGACGGCTGGTAGCCGGGGATGCCGAAGTCGAACACCGGACGATTGTCGGCCACGAGGCTCGCGGGTGGGAAGGGCTCGCCCGCCGCCGGCCGCCGCCCGCCGGAGGCCGGTCCTGCGGCGTCCGGGCGGGAGGTGGCCGACCGGCCTCAGAAGGTGTGTTCCTCGGCGGGGAAGTCGCCGCCGCGGACCTCGTCGGCGAAGCGCCGGGTCGCGTCGGTCAGGGCACCTGCCAGGTCGGCGTAGCGCTTCACGAAGCGGGGCGCCCGGCCCGTACGCAGGCCCGCCATGTCCTGCCAGACCAGCACCTGGGCGTCGGTGTCCGCGCCGGCGCCGATGCCCACGGTCGGGATCGGCAGCTCCGCCGTGATCCGCTTGGCCACCTCGCCGGGAACCATCTCCAGCACCACGGCGAACGCGCCCGCCTCGGCCACGGCCCGGGCGTCGGCGAGCACGTCGTCGGCCGCGTCGCCGCGCCCCTGCACCCGGTAGCCGCCGATGGCGTGCTCGCTCTGCGGGGTGAACCCGACGTGCGCCATCACCGGGATGCCGGCGCCGGTGATGGCGGCGATCTGCGCGGCGCAGCGCCGGCCGCCCTCCAGCTTCACCGCGTGGCAGCCGCCCTCCTTCATGAACCGCACGGCGGTGCGCAGCGCCTGCGTCGGGCCCTCCTCGTAGGAGCCGAACGGCAGGTCGCCGACGACCAGCGCGTGCCGGGTCGCCCGGACCACCGCGCGGACCAGCGGGAGCAGCTCCTCGGTGGTGACCGGCACCGTCGTCTCGTAGCCGAAGACGTTGTTCGCCGCCGAGTCGCCGACCAGCAGCACCGGGATGCCGGCCTGGTCGAAGATCGAGGCCGTGTACTGGTCGTACGAGGTGAGCATCGGCCACCGCTCGCCGCGTTCCTTGGCGGCGACCAGGTCGCGGGTGCGTACCCGCCGGGTGGCCGGGCCGCCGTAGAGGGCGGTCACCTCGGACGGGGTGGACTCCACCATGACTCTCTCCTTCCTCGAGGCCGCGTACGCGGTCCCCGGGTTCCGCGGCGATCGTCGCATCCGACGACCGGCCGGCGGCAGAGCGCAGTGGAGGATGTCACTCCCGGGCCGTCGCCGGCCCGGGAGCGACCCTGCTCAGCCGTCCTCGCGCCACCGGTTCGTGATCGGCAGCCGCCGGTCCCGCCCGAAGGCCTTCATCGAGATCTTCGCGCCCGGCGCCGACTGGCGGCGCTTGTACTCGGCGGTATCCACCATCCGCAGCACCCGGTCGACGACGGCCGGGTCGTGGCCCGACTCGACCAGCCCGTCGCGGCCCAGGTCGCCGTCGACGTAGCCGATCAGGATCGGGTCCAGCACGTCGTAGTCGGGCAGCGTGTCGCTGTCCAGCTGGCCCGGGCTCAGCTCGGCGCTCGGCGGCTTGCCGATCGAGTTCTCCGGGATGGGCGGGGTCTCGCCCCGGCGGGTGGCGTCGGCGTTGCGCCACTTCGCCAGCCGCCAGACCAGCGTCTTCCAGACGTCCTTGACCGGGTTGAAGCCGCCGACCGAGTCGCCGTAGAGGGTGGAGTAGCCGACCGCCAGCTCGCTCTTGTTGCCGGTGGTCAGCACCAGGTGCCCCTCCTGGTTCGACAGCGCCATCAGGATCACCCCGCGTACCCGCGCCTGCAGGTTCTCCACGGAGACCCCGGAGAGCGACATGTTCGCCAGGAAGGTGTCCACCATCGGCTGGATCGGCTCGACCCGGTAGTCCAGCCCGGTCCGCTTCGCCAGCTCGGCCGCGTCCTCCCGGCTGTGCTCGGAGGAGTGCTGGCTGGGCAGCGAGACGCCGACCACCCGGTCCGGCCCGAGCGCGTCGACGGCCAGCGCGGCCACCACCGCCGAGTCGATGCCGCCGGAGAGGCCCAGCACCACGGAGGGGAACCGGTTCTTGTTCACGTAGTCGCGCAGGCCCAGCACGAGCGCCTGCCAGACCTCGGCCTCGTCGGCGACGGGGGCGATCGTCCCGCCGGTGGCGGCGGGCCCGGCGGGCGTCGGCGGGATGTCCCCGGCCTCGGCCCGCACCACGCGCATTCCGTCCGCCAGCACCTCGTCCGCCGCCGTCGGCTCACCGGCGGCCGGCAGCTCCACGTCGTGCACCAGCAGGTGCTCCACGAACTGCGGGGCGCGGGCGAGCAGCGTGCCGTCGGCGCCCACGATCATCGAGTCGCCCTCGAAGACCAGCTCGTCCTGCCCGCCGACCATGTTGACGTACGCGACGGTCGCCCCGGCCTCGGCGGCCCGCCGGCGCACCAGCGGCAGCCGGACGTCGTCCTTGTTCAGCTCGTACGGCGAGCCGTTGATGGTCAGGACGAGGCCGACCCCGGCCTGGCGGGCGGCGGCGAACGGGCCGCCGGCCTGCCACAGGTCCTCGCAGATGGTCAGCGCGACGGCCACCCCGCCGACGCGCACGACGGTCAGCGCGTCCCCGGGGACGAAGTAGCGGTCCTCGTCGAAGACGCCGTAGTTGGGCAGGTGGTGCTTGAAGTAGGTGGCGACGATCCGGCCGTGGTGCAGCAGGGCCGCCGCGTTGCGGGCGCCGCGACCGGGCTCGGCGTCGCCGCTGACCTGCGGCGGGCCGTCGGCGTCGAGGTAGCCGACCAGCACGGGCAGCGTGCCCAGCCCGTCGGCGTCGAGGTCGGCGGCGAGGCGTTCCAGCGCGGCCTTCGACGCGGCGACGAAGGACCGCCGGAAGACCAGGTCCTCGACCGGATAGCCGGTCAGCACCATCTCCGGGAAGGCGACGATCTGGGCGCCGGTGTCGGCGGCCCGGCGGGTCCAGTCGCGGACCAGGCCGGAGTTGCCGGCGAGGTCACCGACGGTCGGGTTGACCTGGCACAGGGCGAGACGCAGGGTGGGCATGTCCTCATCTTGCCCCAGCCCCGCGGGCCCGACACGGCGGGCGGGGCGGCATGCCCGGCACGGCCAGCGGCGGCACCACGGCCACGGCGCGAGCCGCGGGACACGGCGGGACGCCCGCCGGCCGGTCGCGTAACGTCGGCGTAACGAGGCGGGTGGAGACTGGTCGGTCAGGCCGGGTCGACCCCGGTCGCAGGTGCGCAAGGTGTCGCGAGGGGTGGAAGTGGACCGTCAGCAGGAGTTCGTCCTCCGTACGCTGGAAGAGCGGGACATCCGGTTCGTCCGGCTGTGGTTCACCGACGTGCTGGGCACGCTCAAGAGCGTGTCGGTGGCCCCCGCCGAGCTGGAGGCGGCCTTCGAGGAGGGCATCGGGTTCGACGGCTCGGCGATCGAGGGCTTCGCCCGGGTCTTCGAGTCCGACATGGTGGCCATGCCCGACCCGACCACCTTCCAGGTCTTCCCGTTCGAGGGCGGGGCGAGCGGCGAGAGCGCGCGGATGTTCTGCGACATCCTGCTGCCCGACGGCGGCCCGTCCTGGGCCGACCCGCGCCACGTGCTGCGCCGGGCGCTGTCCAGGGCGGCCGAGAAGGGCTTCACCTTCTACACCCACCCCGAGATCGAGTTCTTCCTGCTGGAGAACGGCCCGATGGACGGCTCGGTGCCCGTCCCGGTCGACACCGGCGGCTACTTCGAGCACACCACCCACGCCGTGGCCCGCGACTTCCGCCGGCAGGCCGTGCTGGCGCTGGAGCGGATCGGCATCTCGGTCGAGTTCAGCCACCACGAGGTGGCCCCCGGCCAGCAGGAGATCGACCTGCGCTACGCCGACGCGCTCACCACCGCCGACAACATCATGACCTTCCGGCACGTGGTCAAGGAGGTGGCGCTCTCCACCGGCGTGCAGGCCACCTTCATGCCGAAGCCGTTCACCGACCAGCCGGGCAGCGGCATGCACACCCACCTGTCGCTGTTCGAGGGCGAGCGCAACGCGTTCCACGACGCCGGCGACCCGATGAAGCTGTCCAAGGTGGCGCGAGCCTTCATCGCCGGGCTGCTGGTGCACGCCCGGGAATACACGGCCGTCACCAACCAGTGGGTCAACTCCTACAAGCGGCTGTTCCCGCAGGCGCTGCCGGACCGGGTCACCGAGAGCCCCGCGTACGTCTGCTGGGGTCACCTGAACCGGTCCGCGCTGGTCCGGGTCCCCGCCTACGGCAAGCCGAACTCGGCCCGCGTCGAGGTCCGCTCGCCGGACTCGGCGGCCAACCCCTACCTGGCCTTCGCGGTGCTGCTCGGCGCCGGGATGAAGGGCATCGAGGAGGGCTACGAGCTGCCGCCCGGCGCCGAGGACGACGTGTGGTCGCTGACCAGCGCCGAGCGCCGGGCGATGGGCTACGAGCCGCTGCCGGAGAACCTCTCCGAGGCGATCGACGTGATGGCCGGCTCCGAGCTGGTCGCCGAGGTGCTCGGCGAGCACGTCTTCGACTTCTTCCTGCGCAACAAGCGGGCGGAGTGGGAGCAGTACCGCCGCGAGGTCACGCCCTACGAGCGGCAGCGCTACCTGTCGCTGTAGGGCGAGGGCTGCCGGGCTGGCGCGGTGCCGCTATCGTCTCGGTCACCGCGCCGGCATCCACGCCGGGCGCAGAGTTCGGGAGGCAGTCGGTGCTGGAAGACCTGCTCAGCGGAGCATGGCAGAGCGTGGTGTTCGGGGTCGTCGGGGTGGCCCTGATGGCGGCCGGGTTCGGGCTGGTCGACATGCTCACTCCGGGCAGGCTGCGGGAGCTGATCTGGGTACGCCGCAACGGCAACGCCGCGCTGCTGCTGGCGGCCAACCAGCTCGGCATCGCCGGCATCGTGTTCACCGCGATCCTGACCAGCTACAGCGACTTCGCCAGGGGGCTCGCCTCCACCCTCGTCTTCGGCCTCGTCGGGCTGGTCATCATGGCGCTGGCGTTCTTCGTGCTGGACCTGCTGACCCCCGGCAAGCTCGGCGAGATCATCTGCTCGGACGAGCCGCACCCGGCGGCCCGGGTCAGCGCCGCCACGCACTTCGGCGCCGCGCTGATCGTCTGCGCCTGCATCGCCTGAGCTCTCCCGTCACACCCCCGTCGTAGGTTGCGGGGGTGAACCGGACGGACCGTCTCTACGCCCTCGTCGAGGAGCTGCGCGCCGTGTCGCCACGGCCGCGCAGCGCCCGCTGGCTCGCCGACCGCTTCGAGGTGAGCACGCGCACCATCGAGCGCGACGTCGGCGCGCTGCAGGAGTCCGGTGTGCCGATCTGGGCCGAGCAGGGCCGCACCGGCGGCTACGTGATCGACCGGGCGCGCACCCTGCCGCCGGTCAACCTCAGCCCCGTCGAGGCGGTCGCCATGGCGGTGGCGCTGCACCGGATGCGCGGCACCCCGTTCGCCGCCGCGGCCGGCACCGCCCTGCGCAAGCTGCTCGCCGTGATGCCCGCCGCCGACGCCGCCGAGGCGCACCGGCTCGCCGCCCGGGTGCACCTGATCGGCGACGGGCCGGTGGCGCCCGTCCCGGCCGTCGTCGCCGACGCGGTGCGCGCGCGGCGCGTGCTGCGCATCCGCTACGCCGACCGCGCGGGCGCCGGCTCGCTGCGCGACGTGGAGCCGCTGGGCTACCTCGGCAACCCCCGGCACTGGTACCTGCTGGGCTGGTGCCGGCTGCGCGACGGCATCCGCGCCTTCCGTACCGACCGGATCACCTCGGTCACGAGGCTGGCCGAGCGGGTGCCCGAGCGCGAGCTGGCCGCCGACGACCTCGACATCCCCACCGAACGGGTCCGTCGGCTCAGTCTCGTCTGAGGCGGGACAGCACGACCCTGCCGCGCACGGCATCCTGTTCCTTCCAGATGGTCCGCAGGAGGAGTCGACGACGTGCCCGACGCGCTCAGCTACGCCGATGCCGTACGCCTGCTCGGCGCGGAGAAGAGCAAGCTCGTCGACTGGTTCGACAAGCTGACCGGCTGGTCGCTGCTCGGTGCCTCCGCAGCCGGCGTGCCGGACGCGTTGGGCATCTTCGACGCGAAGGCGGAGTTCGTCCGGCTCGGCCACGAACTGGTGCGTGACGTGGTCGAGAAGCGCTCCGGGCTGTCCCGGTACGGCCGCACGCAGCGGCTGGAGGCGGCGCACGCGGTGATCGCGGTGACCGCCTTCTTCCAGGCGCTCGACGAGATCGATCTGCCCTTCGACGTGGCGAGCGCCCGGATCAGCAAGGCCGAGCAGTTGTCGTTGGCCGGCGCGGGAGCGGTGCACGAGGCGCCCCTCACGGACGCGTTCTTCGCCACCGCGGCGCCGCTGCCCGGCCCGCAGCTGCCCTACCCCGCGTGGCGTCGTGCCCTGGTCGCCTACTACGGCGGGCTCGTCGGCCGGCTGCTGCACCTCCTGCGCGGCCTGGCCGTGTGGGAGGCCGCCGACGACCGGCGGAGACGGGCCACCGAGGAGGGGCTGCTCCGGCTGCCCGTCGCCGCCGCCGACCGGCACCGCGATCTGCTGACCCAGCTCGCGGTGGACTTCGGCGAGGTGTCGTTCTGGATCGGCCTGCACGAGCACGAGGCGACCAGGACGCAGGTCCGGGCCCTCTCGGTGGGGCTGGACGAGATGCGGCGGGCGCTGGCGGCACTGTCCACGGGACGCTCACCCGACGACCGCCGGGCGGCGCTCGCCCTGGCGTACGCCGCGCAGCTGAGGCGGCCCATCATCTCGTCCGGGGACGTGCCGACCGGGCTGACGGTGCCGACGCTCGGTGAGGCGTACGTGCCGCCGCTGTGTCGGATCGAGGAACTGCCCGCCCACGCCCGAGCGAGCGACGAGGCGTGGTGGGACGGGCGGACGCTGCGTGACGACCTGTGGCAGTCCCTGGTCGTGCACCTCACCTCGCCGAACGCCACCCGCGCCCCGCTTCTGGTGCTCGGCCAGCCGGGCTCCGGCAAGTCCGTGCTGACCCGGATCCTCGCCGCGCAGTTGCCGGCCGCCGACTTCATGGTGGTGCGGGTGGTGCTGCGGGACGTCTACGCCGCCGGGGAGCTCCAGGACCAGATCGAGCAGGCGGTCCGCGGCGACACCGGCGAGCGGGTGGACTGGCCCGGGCTGTCCCGGTCCGCCGGTGACGCACTGCCGGTCGTGCTGCTCGACGGCTTCGACGAGCTGTTGCAGGCCACCGGGGTCAGCCAGACCGACTACCTGCGCCGGGTGGCGGCCTTCCAGCGGCGCGAGGCCGACCAGGGGCGGCCGGTGGCGGTGCTGGTGACCAGCCGCACCAGCGTCGCGGACCGGGCGCAGCCGCCGCCCGGCACCGTCGCGGTGCGGTTGGAGCCGTTCGACGACGACCAGGTGCGGGCCTGGATCGCCACCTGGAACCGGGTCAACGTCGGGACGTTCCGGTCGCTCGGCGTGCGGCCGCTGGAGCCGGCGACGGTGCTGGCCCACCGTGAGCTGGCCGAGCAGCCGCTGTTGCTGCTGATGTTGGCGCTCTACGACGCCCAGGGCAACGACCTGCGGTCGGCCGGCGAGCTGCGCCGCAGCGAGCTCTACGAGCGCCTGCTGCGCAGCTTCGGCCGCCGGGAGGTCATCAAGCACCGGCCGGGCCTGCCCGAGCGGGACCTGGACCGGGCGACGGAGAACGAGCTGCGCAGGTTGTCGATCGTGGCGTTCGGCATGTTCAACCGGGGCGTGCAGTGGGTCACCGAGAACGACTTCGAGGCGGATCTCGCCGCGCTGCCGTTCCTGGGCAGCCACCCGACGGCCGTCGCCACCGACGGGCACCTGCGCACCCCGCTGCGACCCGCCGAGGTCGTCCTCGGTCGCTTCTTCTTCGTGCACCGCGCACAGGCGACGCGGGACGACACCCGGGCCGGGACGTACGAGTTCCTGCACGCCACCTTCGGCGAGTTCCTGATCGCCCGCACGATCTCGCTGGTGCTCGGTGACCTGGCGGCCCGGGAGGCGAGCGCCCTGCTCGGAGCCACGTCGACGGAGGACGACGCGCTGCACGCGCTGCTGTCCTTCGCGACCCTGACCGGACGCACCCCGATCGTCACCTTCCTCACCGAGATCCTGACGTCGTGGGGCGGGAGCCGGCAGGACGCCGTGGCCGACATGCTGCTGCGCCTGTTCCGGGCGGCGGCCGGCCGGCGGCCGGCGCGGCACTTCGAGTCGTACCAGCCCCGGCCGTTGTCGGTCCCGGCGCGTCACGCGGTGTACGGCGTGAACCTGCTCGTGCTGGTGCTGGCCGCGAGGGGGAGGCTGCGGGCGACCGAGCTCCATCCCGACGGCGACGACGCGGTGGCCGAGTGGCACCGACAGACCCTCTTCTGGCGGTCCCAGCTCAGCCACGCCGAGTACGACAGCCTGCTGCGCGTCGTGCGGGTCGAGCGGACGCGGACGGCAAGGCGACGCGACCTCCTGCTCTCCGTCGAGGAAGGTAGGGCCGAGTCGCCACCGCCGGCGGGTGACCTCCGCTGGTTCGTCCCCGGATCCGCCGACGAGGGTCCTTCGGAGGACGCGGAGGGCTACTACTCGATCCCCGGAGCCGACTTCGCCCTCCTCGCTCGGGCCGCGCACTTCGAGTGCGACCCGAGCCTCGACGCGGCGCTGCACGCGCTGGGACCGCTGGGCCGGCCGCTCGACGCGCTCGACGGCTTCTGGACGTTCGCGGACGGCGACCGGTCGGAAGCCCGCCTCCTGGTCGACGTGTCGCTTCTTCCGATCCTCGGCACCAGGGCGCCGGAGCGGGAGCGGGCCTACGCACGCCTGCTGGCCACGGTGGACGAGGAGGACGAGGTACCGCAGCCGCCGGTGATGGGGTTCGTACTGGACCGGATCTCGACCGACCCCGAGGTGTCCGCCGAGTTCGTCGTCGAGGTGCTGCGTCGTCTCCAACGGGACGCGACGATCGTCGGCTCCCTCCTGGCGTCGGCAGCCCGCTGCGTCCTTGCCTTCCTCGGCCGCGACCCGCAGACCGACCTCGGGCTCGGTGAGCAGGTCGACGGCCTGATCGCCGGCGCGCAGTGGTTCGCCGGCGCCGGCGGCCGTCGGCTCGACTGGCTGAGCGTCGACACCGCGGAGCTGGTGGTCCGCACCCACGAGGCGGGCGTGCGGCGGTATCCCGTGTCGGCGGCCGAGGTGGAGAGCTTCCGCACCCGGCACGGTGCCCACCGCCCCGATCTGGTCGCGCGGTTGCGTCCGCTCACCGACCCGGCCGAGTGACGGTCGGTTCCGTCGGAAACACCGACAGGACGGTGTCGCGGACAGGGCGGAGGCTGACTCCTGACGGCGCCGGCCGGGCGGCCGCCGCGCGAACGGGAGGCGACACATGTCCACGACCACCAACGGGGTCAACTGGTTCGAGGTCGGCACCGACCGACCGGAGGAGACCGGGCGCTTCTACACCGACCTGTTCGGTTGGGTGTTCGGCGAGCAGGGGACGCCGGAGGCGTCGTACCGGGTGACGGAGCCGGGGCCGGCGGGGTCCATCCAGGGCGCGGTCCGGGACACCGGCGGGACGAGCCCGAACTACGCCATCTTCTACGTGCAGGTGGCCGACGTGGCCGACGCCGTCGGGCGGGCGGAGGCGGCGGGCGGCACGGTGCTGGTGGCGCCGAAGTCCAACGACAACGGGCTCACCTTCGCCCACCTGGCCGACCCTGCCGGCAACCACTTCGGCGTCTACGCCCCGCCTCCGGGGGCCTGAGCCTCGCCGGCCGGGGCCGCGTGTCCGGTCGCGCGGGGCGAGCGGACAAACGGGTTGCACCGGCGCGGGCGGGCGGCGAGGGTGTGCGGGCGGCAGGCTTCGCCCGGGCGGGGCAGGTGACGGAAGGTGACCCTCGTGACGATGTCAGCGAAGATCCGGGAAGTTCCCCTGACGGGCGCCGGCGCCGGCCCGTACGGCATCACGGTGGGCCCCGACGGCGCGCTGTGGCTGACGCTGGTCCACGCCGGCGCGATCGCCCGGGTGGGTGCGGACGGTGAGCCGCGCACCTGGCCGGTGGCGGCCGACAGCCGGCCGTTGATCATCACGCCGGGCCCGGACGGCGCCCTCTGGTTCACCCGCTCCGGCGACGACCGGATCGGCCGGATCACCACCGGCGGCGAGCTGAGCGCCGTCGTGCTCCCGGCCGGCACCGGCCCCTGCGGCATCGCCGAGGGTCCCGACGGCGCCCTCTGGTACGCGGCGATGACCTCCGACACGATCGGGCGGGTCACCGCCGACGGGGACGTCACCGAGTTTCCGCTGCCGGTGAGCGGCGGCTTCGCCTCGATGGTCGCCGCGGGGCCCGACGAGGCCGTCTGGTTCACGCTCAACCGGGCGAACGCGGTCGGCCGGATCGGCATGGACGGCGCGGTGACCCTGCACGCGTTGCCGACCGAGGGGGCCGCCCCGGTCGGCATCACGGCCGGCGTCGACGGGGCGCTCTGGTTCGTCGAGATCGGCGCCGGTCAGCTCGGCCGGATCACCTCGGACGGGCGGATCACCGAGTACCCGCTGCCGGACCGGGCCGCCCGGCCGCACGCGATCGTCGCCGACCCGACCGGCGGCTGCTGGTACACCGAGTGGGGCGGCAACCGGATCGGCCACGTCGCCCCGGACGGCGCGATCGTCACCCACGACCTGCCGACCCCGGCCTGCGAACCGCACGGCCTCACGGTCGGCCCGGACGGCACGATCTGGGCCGCCCTGGAGACGGGCCACCTGGCCCACCTGACCCCCTGACCGACCTGCCGCCGGTCGCGCACCGGCAGCCGGGTCAGCGGACGGCGGGGGTGACGGCGAGGGTGCCGGTTTCCGTGTCGAGGGTGGCCTCGGTGCCGACCGGGACGGTGAGCTGGCCGGGACCGTGCCCGATGGGTAGGCCGCCGAGGACGGGGACGCCGAGGTCGCCGAGGCGCTCGCGGAGCACGTCGGCGACACCGACCGACCAGCCGTCGGCGCAGCCGGTGAACTGGCCCACCGCCACCCCGGCCAGCCCGTCCAGGACCCCGGCGCGGCGGAGCTGGGTGAGCATCCGGTCGACCTTGTAGGGCGGCTCCTGGACGTCCTCGACGAGCAGGATCGCGCCGGTCAGGTCCGGCATGTCCCGGGTGCCCAGCGACGCCGCGACCAGGCAGAGGTTGCCGCCCAGCAGTGGACCGGTGGCCCGCCCGGGCACGCGCACCCCGAAGGTCTCCTCCTCGGCGACGGCGCTGACCGTGACCGGCTCGGTGGTCATCAGGGCGGCGTGCAGCGACTCGGCCGAGCGCAGCGGCGTGCGCTCCTCCGACCAGGCCGCCCCCGGGCCGTGCACCCCGGCCAGCCGCGCGCCCCGCCAGAGCGCGAACTGCAACGCGGTGATGTCGGAGAAGCCGGCGACCACCTTCGGGTCCCGGCGTACGGCGGCCATGTCGATCGCGTCGACGATCCGCTGCGCGCCGTAGCCGCCCCGGGTGCAGATCACCCCGCGCACCCCGGGATCGGCGAACGCCGCGTTCAGGTCGGCGGCGCGCAGTTCGTCGGCGCCGGCGAGGTAGCCCTGCCGGGCGTACGCGTTCGGCGCCAGCACCGGCCGCAGTCCCCAGCCGGTGAGCAGTTCGATGCCGCGGGCCACCCGTTCCGGCCGGGTCGGCCCGGACGGCGACACCAGCATCACCGTGTCGCCGGGGCGCAGCACCGGCGGTCGTACGGCGGTGGCGGGGCTCGTGCGGGCATGGTCGGACACAGCGGCAGAGCCTAGTCGCGTACGCGCAGCGCCGGGCACGGCACCGGCGGAGGCGTTCCGGGGTGCGTCGGGGGCACCGGCTAGCCTCGACGTCGTGGCTACCGCGCTGGTGATCGAGAACGACCCGACCGACGACGTCCGCCGGCTGGGGGAGTGGCTGACGGAAGCCGGCCTCGACCTGTTGGTGGTCCGCGCCCACGCCGGTGACGAGATTCCCGCCGACCTGACGGGCTACTCGGCGCTGGTGGTGCTCGGCGGCGGGCTGCCGCCCTACCCGCTGCCCGACGGGTCGCCCGGCGCGCCCTGGCTGCCGGCGCTGGAGGGGCTGCTGCGCAAGGCCGTCCGGCACCGGGTGCCGACCCTCGGCATCTGCCTCGGCGCGCAGCTGCTGGCCACCGCGCACGCCGGCGAGGTGGTGCGCAGCCCGAGCGGTCCGGAGGTCGGCCCCTGCGTGGTCGGCAAGCGGGACGCCGCCGACACCGACCCGCTCTTCCGCTACGTCCCGCTGATGCCCGACGTGTTCCAGTGGCACGCCGACGAGATCACCGAGCTGCCCCGGGGCGCCACCCTGCTGGCCGCCTCCACCCGCTATCCCCACCAGGCGTTCCGCCTCGGCGACCGGGCCTGGGGGTTGCAGTTCCACATCGAGTGCGACACCGCGATGATCGCCGACTGGGCCGCCGACTCGAGGCTGCTGGCCGAGCTGGGCTACGACCCCGACCTGGTGGTGGCGGCCTGTCACGACGTGATGGTCGACGTCGAGGAGGTCTGGCAGCCGTTCGCCGCCCGGTTCGCCGCCCTGGCCCTGGGCGAGCTGGACGACGCCACGCCCCGCCGTAGCCTGCCCCTGCTCGGGCAGTGATGAGCCGGCCGGCCAGGGCCGCGGGACGGCTCGCCCGCTACGGCTTCGGCACCGACGCCACCCGCGCCGCCGACCTGCTCGGCCCGGACGGGCTGGGGCTGTGGCGGCCGGAGGCGCAGGAACCCGCCGACGACCGCGCGGCGGAGCTGCTCGCCGCGCTCTCCCGGGCCGCCGACCCCGACCTGGCGCTGCGCCAGCTGCACCGCATCGTCGAGGCCGAGCGCCGCACGGCCCCGGAGGGGGCGCCGTCGGCGCTGCTGGCGGCGCTCGCGGACGATCCCGGCCTGCGCCGCCGGCTGCTCGCCGTGCTGGGTGCCTCCTCCGCGCTGGGCGACCACCTGGTCGCCAACTCCGACCAGTGGCCGGCCCTGGGCACCGCCCCGGACGGGCTGGCGCCGACCGCCGAGGGACGGCTGGACCTGTCCGGCGACGGGCAGCCGGTGGCGGTGCTGCGCAAGGCGTACCGGCTGGCGCTGCTGCGGATCGCGGCCGCCGACCTGACCGGCGGCCGGGGCCTGGAGCAGACGATGGCCGCGCTCTCCGCGCTGGCCGACGCGACCCTGGCGGCGGCGTACGAGATCGCGGTCGGCGAGCTGCCGGAGGGCACCCCCCGGCCCCGGCTCGCCGTCGTGGCGATGGGCAAGTGCGGCGGCGACGAGCTGAACTACGTCTCCGACGTCGACGTGATCTTCGTGGCCGCGGAGGACGACGACCTCGCCGCGGCCACCACGGTCGCCACCCGGCTGATCCACGTCTGCGGGCTCGTCGCCTGGCCGGTCGACGCCGCCCTGCGCCCGGAGGGCAACCGGGGGCCGCTGGTGCGGACGCTGGCCAGCCACCTCGCCTACTACCGGCGCTGGGCGCGCACCTGGGAGTTCCAGGCGCTGCTCAAGGCGCGGCCGGCGGCCGGCGACCTGGCGCTGGGCCGGGAGTGGATCGAGCAGCTCGCCCCGCTGGTGTGGCGGGCCGCCGAGCGGCCCGAGGCGGTCGAGGACGTCCGCGCCATGCGGCGCAGGATCATCGACAACATCCCGCCGAAGGAGCTGGAGCGCGAGATCAAGCGCGGCCCGGGCGGGCTGCGCGACATCGAGTTCGCCGTGCAGCTGCTGCAACTGGTGCACGGCCGGGGCGACGAGTCGCTGCGGGTGCCCGGCACCATCCCGGCGCTGCGCGCGCTGGTCGCCGGCGGTTACGTCGGCCGGGCCGACGGCGAGGCGCTGCTGCGCGGCTACCGCTTCCTGCGCGGCGTCGAGCACCGCCTGCAGCTGCAGGGGTTGCGTCGCACCCACACCGTGCCGACCGAGCCGACCGCGCTGCGCTGGCTGGCGGCCGCGCTGGGCCACACCGCCACGCCGGGCCGCAGCGCCGTCGAGGAGTTCCGCGCCGAGTGGGTCACCCACGCCACCGAGGTACGCCGGCTGCACGCCAAGCTGCTCTACCGGCCCCTGCTGGAGTCGGTGGCCCGGGTGCCGGCCGACGGGCTGCGGCTGACCCCCGAGGCGGCCCGGCACCGGCTGGAGATCCTCGGCTTCGCCGACCCCGCCGGGGCGCTGCGTCACCTGCAGGCCCTCACCGGCGGGGTGAGCCGAACCGCCGCCATCCAGCGCACCCTGCTGCCCGTGCTGCTCAGCGAGTTCGCCGACGCCCCCGAGCCCGACCGGGGCCTGCTCAACTACCGGCAGGTCTCCGACAAGCTCGGCAGCACCCCCTGGTACCTGCGCCTGCTGCGCGACTCCGGGCCGGTGGCCCGCCGGCTGGCCCGGGTGCTCTCCTCCTCCCGGTACGCCGCCGACCTGCTGGCCCGCGAGCCGGAGGCGCTGCGGCTGCTGGCCGAGGAGAGCGAGCTGACCCCCCGGCCCCGCGCGGTCCTCTGCGAGGGGTTCGCCGCCGCCGCGGCCCGGCACGGCGACCCGGTCGAGGCCACCCGGGCGATCCGGGCGCTGCGCCGCCGGGAACTGGTCCGGATCGCGTGCGCCGACCTGCTGAGCCGGGCCGGCTCGCTGGCTCCGGCACCGCCCCGGCCCGACGGCGGACGGGCCGCGCTGGGGCTGGCCGACGTGACCGCCGTCGGCACCGCCCTGGCGGACGTCACCGACGCCACGCTGGCCGCCGCGCTGCGGGCCGCCCGCGCCACCCAACCGCCCGTGCCGGGGCTGCGCTTCGCCGTGATCGGCGTGGGCCGCCTCGGCGGGTACGAGTCCAACTACCTCTCCGACGCCGACGTGCTCTTCGTCTACGACGCGCCGGCCGGGGCGGGCGACGGCGCGGCCGGTGCCGCGCGGGCGACCGCCGAGGAGCTGCGCCGGCTGCTCGGCATGCCCGCACCCGACCCGGCGCTGGGCGTGGACGCCGACCTGCGCCCGGAGGGCCGGCAGGGCCCGCTGGTGCGCAGCCTCGCCGCCTACGCGCAGTACTACGCCCGCTGGTCGAAGGTGTGGGAGGCGCAGGCGCTGCTGCGCGCCCGGTTCGTCTGCGGCGACGCCGACCTCGGCGCCGAGTTCGAGGCGATGGTCGACCCGGTGCGCCACCCGGCCGACGGGCTGACCCGCGAGCAGGTGGTGGAGATCCGCCGGATAAAGGCGCGGGTGGAGCACGAGCGGCTGCCCCGGGGCGCCGACCCCGCCACCCACACCAAGCTGGGGCGGGGTGGCCTCGCCGACGTCGAGTGGGCGGTGCAGCTGCTCCAGCTCCGGCACGCGGGGACGATCCCGGCGCTGCGCGGCACGCGTACGCTCGACGCCCTCGCGGCGGCCCGGGACGCGGGCCTGGTCGACCCGACGGACGCCACCGAGATGGCGGCCGGCTGGACGCTGGCCGCGCAGGTCCGCAACGCGCTGATGCTGGTGCGCGGCCGGGAGGGCGACCAGCTGCCCCGGCAGGGCGTCGAGCTGGCCGGGGTGGTCCGGCTGCTCGGCCGGGACGACCCCGGCGAGTTCCTCGACGAGTACCTGCGCACCTGCCGCCGCTCCCGGGCGGCGATGGAACGGGTGCTCGACGACTGAGCCCGCCGGCCGGGTGGCCGCCTCCCGCGGCCGGCGCGACTCTCAGCGGCGGCGGACCAGCACCACGTGGTCGACCAGCTCGCCGGGCTCGCCGTTCGGGCCGGTGGCCTGCCGGCGCGGGGCGTCGAGCCGCTCGGTGTCCCACCGGTCGGGGTCGAGATCGAGCGCGGCCAGGGTCTCCTGCGGGGTGGAGAAGCGGGCGTGCGCGTGGTCGTGCCGCCCCCACGGCGGGACCTCGCCGTGCTCGACGATCAGCAGCCGGCCGCCGGGGGCCACGGCCCGGGCCGCCGAGCGCAGCAGCTCCGCCCGGGGGAACTCCAGCGGCGACTGGAGGAACTGCGCGGAGACCAGGTCGTACCCGCCGGGCGGGAAGGTCCGGGTGAGGTCGTGCCGGCGGAACTCGACGCGCGACGCGACCCCGGCGGCGGCCGCCTCCTCGGCAGCCCGGGCCAGGGCGGTCTCGGAGACGTCGACGGCGGTCACCCGCCAGCCCCGCCCGGCCAGCCAGATCGCGTCGCCGCCCTCCCCGCAGCCGAGATCCAGCACGGTGCCGGCCGGCATCGAGCCGGCGACGTCGACCAGGATCGGGTTCGCCCGGCCGCTCCAGACCCGCTCGTGCCGCCCGTAGTGCTCCTCCCAGAACCGCGCGGTCTCCTCGTCCACGTCGGGGTGCCGCGGGTCGTGGTCGGTGGCCGCCCTGGTGTCGTGGTGCCGGTGCTCGCCGGTCGTCGCGTCGTGGTGCACGTCTCGTCCTCCTCCTGCGCTGCCTGACCTGCCGCCCCGATCGTGCGCGCCCGGCGGCGGAAGGAGCAAGCAGCGTTGCCGGAACGGCAAATGCACAGGAGGATGGTCAGCTGCCGAGCCGGTACTGCCCGGCGCGCGGCACGGTCACCGCCGTCCAGCCACCGCCGTCGTCGGCGACCGTGGCCCCGCCCGAGGCGGCCAGCCAGCGGTTGTGCCGCACCCGGACCGGCACCGTGCCGGCGGCCGGCGCCCGGAAGGTCAGCGAGGCGCCGTCCTGCGCGACCAGCTCGGCCGGCGCGCCGACGATCGGGGCCGGGTCGGCCACCGCCCAGACCCGCCAGTGCGGGCCGGACCAGACGGGCGTCAGGTAGGGCAGTCCGCCGGTGACCAGCTCGGCCTCGGCCCGCCCGACCCAGGACAGCGGGGCGTCCGGCACCGCGACGAACTGCACCGCGTTGTCGGTGAGCCAGGTTCGGTAGCTCGCGGCGGTCAGCGGCACCCCGGTGCCGGCCGCCCCCGGCACGGCGGTGAAGAAGAGCGGATTGCGGTCGATGTCGGCCTGCCGCAGCCAGCCCCGGGCCAGCGGCACCTCGCCCAGTCTCGCCGCCTCCCAGTAGTTGCGGGTCGGCGGGACCTCCACCCGGCCGGTGAGCCGCTGCCCGGCGAGGAACGCGCGCAGCGGCGCGAAGTAGGCCGCCCGGCTGGTCGGGTCGCCGACGCTGCGCAGGTCGGTGGGGGGCACCGGCGGCTGCCACCAGCACACCGCCGCCAGCAGCACGGCCAGCGCGACACCGCGCCGGGCCCGCGCGCCACCCGCCGCGCGGGTGGCGCACCGGTCCGGCCGCGCCGGGCGAGCCCCGCCGTCAGCGCGGCC